>CAVFSQ010000220.1:0-2935 GCA_963625145.1 Bacteroidaceae bacterium
AGTAGGTTCAAGGGCAAGCCGCCAGCGCAAACCGCGCATCACCTGCGGCAATATGCCGAACAGCAGTGACAGAAACATCCAGCCCCATTTCAGGCGGTGGAAAAGCATGTCGCTGATGTCGCTCCACGAACTGTCCCGGTACATCCAATACAATATGGCCGCTCCCAACAGGAACGGCAGAATTATGCGCAGTGGTGTAGTTACAGCTTTTCTCAAACCCTATTATTACGCTTTTATGCGTATTTTTGTAGACGCAAAGATAACGAAATCCGATAGAGATGCAAAAAGTACGCCCGAAAAAATCGTTGGGACAACATTTTCTCACCGACATACCCACCGTGACGCGCATTGCCGCTACCGTTGACGCAATGCCAGCTATCCCCATACTTGAAGTGGGACCGGGAATGGGCGTACTGACCAAGCCTCTGCTCGGGAGAGGGCGCGAGTTGAAAGTGGTGGAAGTGGACCGGGAAAGTGTAGCATACCTCAGGGAGATTCTTCCGCAACTCGGCCCGAGCCTGGTGGAAGGCGATTTCCTGCGCATGCCGCTTGACAAGATTTTCGACGGAAGACAGTTTGTGCTTACCGGCAACTACCCTTACAACATCAGTTCGCAGATATTCTTCCACATGCTAGAATACAAGGACTACGTGCCTCTCTGCACCGGCATGATACAGCGCGAGGTGGCCCTGCGCCTGGCTTCGCCACCCGGCAAGAAGGACTACGGGATTCTGAGCGTGCTGCTTCAGGCATGGTACGATGTGGAATACCTTTTCACCGTTGAACCGGAAGTATTCAACCCTCCGCCCAAAGTACGCTCGGCAGTGGTAAGCATGAAGCGCAATGCCGTAACCGACCTCGGATGCGACGAAAACCTGTTCCGCCGCGTGGTGAAAGGCACATTCCTTCACCGACGCAAGATGCTGCGGGTTACGCTGAAGCAGATACTCCACGACCTCGACATGAAAAACGGCGCGGAGGCCGACCATACGGATTTTCTGGCCGGCGATGGGATGACACGGAGGCCCGAACAGTTGTCGGTGGCAGATTTCATAGAACTTACAAACCGCGTGGCCGCAGAATGCGGAGCCTCCAAGAGCAACTAACCGCAACAATGCCGTCCACGCAATGAAAACGCTGCAGAAAGCCACAGTTACAACAATCATACTTTTGCTGGCGGCATTTGCACATGCCGCCAATTCCGACAATGCCACAAAAGCGCGGCAACTATTCAACACGGCATACAACGCCGTGTTCGGCAACCAGGGATCAACGCTCACCTACTCGGTGAACATAATAGGAATATACAAGGCCAGCGGAACCATAAACATGAAGGGCAGCAAAAAACGATTTTTCGAGCAGCGTTACAGTGCCTGGTGCAACGGGCAGTCCTACTACAAGGTTGACAACAAAAAGAAAACCGTTGAAATCTACGATGCGCAATCGCCCCAAAAAGACAAGTATTCCGGCAAATTCACTTTCTCGCCCGACAATTTCAATTACAGCTATACCACATCGGGCAACGATTATATCATAACGCTCGAAGCCAAGCCAAAGACCGGAGGCAATATCAAACACGCGCAAATCTACCTTGACAAAGCCACGAAAGCCCCGAAAAACATCAGACTGAAACTTCTATTCTTCTGGACCACGATAAAGATAACGAACTTCAGCAGCGGAGGCATAAACGACAAAATCTTCAACTTCCCTCACGAAAAATTCAAAAGCTACAAGACGCACGACAATCGGTAACCTGGCCGAAACGCTTCCTATTCCCGTAAAAATTATATGCCTTTCCGTTCGAATTATAAGCCTTAAATTTTTAATTATGTGCCTTAGTTTTTTAAAAGTAAAGCACCTTTTTCCCGCGTTTTGGACAGTCAGAACCCCCGCGCACTGTATAGGCCGTTTTTTCGTCGTTTTTCACTGCTACACATGAGGCCTTTTCCGCAGTAGGAGTGGCGCAATATTATCAAAAGGGAAGAAACTTCAACCCGTAAGCTACAGAGGTTTGGCAACGGCACGCACCGACCGTCCGCTATAGCGTTTGCAGAAACTCCATCCATCGTAGTTATTCTTCGAGAACTCGAAGCAGTATGCCATGTCCTTTTCATTGCCGATGAGCGAACTAGACCAATAGTTGCCGCTCGTCATGCGGAGATTGGCACAGTCGAAATAACGGCTGCCGGCAGCGGGGAAAAACACGGAATTCCCGGTTTTCTTACTGGTGACGAGATATCCTTTCACAACCTCCATAGTTGCCGAGTCGACCACCGCCGTCCATTTCCATGTACATACGCCGCACCCAACAAGTTCGTTGAATTCCTTGCGTGTCGGCATACGGCAGGGTCTTCCCCAATTGGCAGTAGCGGCATCGTCAGCGGCATCAAGTGTGCCCATCCTATCGGTGGCATTGTATTTGTCTAGTTTGTCGCTCGAAGTGCCGTGCTTGTATGTATCCCACGAATAATAGAACTTTTCAGAGGTTTCGCCCCATGCAAACCAATCGCCATCGGCCGCAACAGTTTCCGCACCTACGTTGGTTTCGGCCCACAGAAGACCCGAAGGCAAACCAAGATCCACAAAACGATGGCCATTGATTACGCGGCTACGATCGACGGGATTTTCGGGCATTGCCGCCCAAGATGTGACTGTAGTAAACTGCGCGGCAAAAACGAGGCCGCATAAAATTCTGAATATTCTGCGTGTAGTCATTGATTCTCTGTCCGTGTTGCTCCAATTCGCCCTTAGTGCTTTGGCCCTGCCGCCATAGCCGGCGCACCTGGCTTTTCTGTATTGCTTTGCTTCCTTATTCCACCACCTAGATACGCTAGAATAAACTTATATATCCGTTGGCGGAATTTATTTAGTGCTTACTTAATTCCATAAGTTTTTATCTCCAATAATGCCTTCTATAATAACCTTTTCTCTTATT
>CAVFSQ010000221.1:0-405 GCA_963625145.1 Bacteroidaceae bacterium
CTATAATGGTTTCAGACATATCGGGTATATCAAAGCCTTGCATTTCAACAAGTGTATGCTTGAGATTTTCCAAACCTTTGCGCTTTTTTGCCGAGATGCAAACCACCGCCGTTGAACAGTTAAAAGACTGTTTCAAATATTGTTCTACTCTTTTCTGTATATCTTTGAGTTCTGCTGAGTTGGGCACAAGGTCTATTTTGTTTATTACGGCAATAACCGAATCAATGGAATTGACGTTGTCAATAAACGGAATTTTCACAATCTCGCGACAAGACAATGCGTTGACTACGCACAATAGTGTACGCGCTTCATTCATTTTTTCCAAAGTACGCTGTATGCCCAACTTTTCTACGGTGTCATCGGTATGATGCAGCCCGGCTGTATCGATGATTCGGAACTCTATAC
>CAVFSQ010000221.1:542-2933 GCA_963625145.1 Bacteroidaceae bacterium
CTATACCGTCAATGTAGAGGCTCTCTTCAATAGTGTCGCGCGTAGTGCCCGGAATGTCACTCACCAAAGCCCGTTCTTCATTAATGAGTGCATTCAGCAACGTTGATTTTCCAACATTCGGGCATCCTGATATCACCACAGGAATTCCCTTGCGCATAGCATTACCTGCGACGAATGTTGAAGCAAGTCTGTTAATATGCCCGAGTATATCGTCTGCCATCTGCTCCAATTGGGAATTATGGGCAAAATCAAGGTCTTCGTGGTCGGAAAAATCAAGTTTTAACTCAAGCATTGAACGCAACTTGAGCATTGCATCATAAAGGAGTGTAAGTTCCCGATGCAACCCGCCGCGCAATTGGTTTACAGCGATACGACTGGAACTTTCAGAACGCGCGGCAACGATATCGGCCACGGCTTCGGCCTGACTCAAGTCCATCTTGCCATTGAGAAATGCCCGCTCGGTAAATTCACCGGGGCGCGCCAAGCGGCATCCATCATCGACAAGTTGCTCCAGGATGCGCCCTAAAATGTATTGCGAACCGTGGCACGACAATTCTACACAATTTTCACCGGTATAGGAATGCGGTGCACGATAGATTGTTGCTATCGCTTCGTCAACGACCCTGCCGCCGGCACTAACCGTCCCAAATACTGCTGTATTGGAGGCATAATTTTCCAAAAGTTTGCCTCCGGCAGCCCTAAACAATAGCGATGCCGCCTCTATTGCTTTGCATCCGCTTATGCGGACTATTCCCAAGGCACCGCCCGGCGCTGTAGCTATTGCACAAATCGTATCATTCATATAAGGCGCGTAGTTTATCAAATTCGTTGCAATACGTCGTCTATCAAGGCGTCCATGCTCTGTCCGTAATCGGTGAAAGCTTCGCATTGCCTGCGGGCTGCAACTACCAGACATATACACGCAGCCTTATGGCCAAGTATCTTCGTAAGTCCGGCCATTGCAGAACTTTCCATCTCGTAGTTCAAGACCTGCATACCATTGTGTTGGAATGAGGTCAAATGACTGTTTTGCATAGCATCTGCAGGCTCTCCCCTCAGCCACCGTCCCTGCGGGCCATAAAATCCTACTGCCGAAACGGTTATACCGCTTATTGCATCATCTGCAGCGATTCTTGCAGTGAGTTCTTCATCTTCTATTGACACGTAAGGGTAAGCAGTACACTGCCCTCTGTCCCACTTCATGTGATTTACGAATGCGCGTTCCATGCTTATATCACACACTTCATTTCGCCGGGCATAAAAATTGAGCAAACCGTCCAGACCAATAGAACGTACCGAACACACACGGCTGCCAAGCCCGGTATATTCCTGTAGTCCACCACACGTACCTATCCTGACTAGTTCAAGCGTTGTATGGCTTGGTTTGTCTTTACGCGCAGCGAGGTCGATATTAAACAGGGCATCCAGTTCATTCAATACAATATCGATGTTTCCGCAGCCTATGCCGGTTGACACAACGCTGATGCGCTTTGAACCATAAAATCCGGTGATAGTATGAAATTCACGGTTACAAACATCACATTCTATCGAGGTAAAATGCCGTGCTACTAGGTCTGCCCTTCCGGGGTCGCCCACGAGAATTATTTTTGTAGCCACCTGCCCATATTTAAGATGCAGATGGAATACAGAGCCGTCGGTATTCACGACCAACTCCGATGGAGGATATATTCGTTCGTCTTGCATGTTTACGATAAATAGGCTGGCTTAACCGGCTTGTTTTTATTGCTTTATATGTTGTTTTCTTCTTTGCGTATCAAGTTTTCAAGTTCCTTGATTTTAAGGGACAATTCTTCGGCTTTCCGTTCGTTTGCGAGAATTTGTTTCGACAACGAATTACGCTCCGCATCGTTCGAAGCGGCATATTTGTTGCGCTCGCTTTCAAGTTGGGAAACCAATGCCATATAGCTTTTTCGGGCTTCAACCCATTGCTCTGCGTATGCTTTTGCTTTGGCTGACTTGAAATCGGTCAACGCTGTATATATTCTAGCATCATCAACCAAAAACTTAAAGTCTGCTTTGGTATTCTGAGTTGCGTTTTCTATATACATGTTTTTCAATCGTTGTAGCCCCGCTTTGGCAATATCATTGCTACCAGCCCATGTCGCTTTTATCGAATTTATCATAGCCAATCCTGGCAATGCTTCGCCCAACAATTCTTCATCGTAGACATTGCGGATAACGTTAGGCACAAAAACATAAACGCACACTTTTCCTTCGGGCTGATGACGGTCAGATGCGAACCACCCTAAATTGTTGGCTTCATCAATAACATACAAATAGTCGTTTGCTGGAGAATTAAATGGCATGCCTATGTTTTCGGGTTTAAGAAACTTCCCTTGGTCGGGCGAGTATCGCGACATGAAGATATCG
>CAVFSQ010000222.1:0-2848 GCA_963625145.1 Bacteroidaceae bacterium
ATATAGCAGCATTGCGGTATTCGCCGGGGGGGGACTA
Organism: Bacteroidaceae bacterium; assembly: GCA_963625145.1. Taxonomy (GTDB): domain Bacteria; phylum Bacteroidota; class Bacteroidia; order Bacteroidales; family Bacteroidaceae; genus UBA6398. The sequence goes on from CAVFSQ010000222.1 coordinate 38, forward strand.
CCGCAATGCTGCTATATTGTGCGTAAAGAATTTCAGCGGCGAATCACCCTGTTGATAAACAGCCATCCGCCGAACACCTGCAAAAGCATTCCGGGAATGCCGAGCCGGAAATCCTGCAAAGCGGCCGACAGCGAGCCCGTGATTGCCCATTCACCCAATGCGCCCACCACTTGATAGCCCATTACGACGAGCGCGAGCAACGCCACTGTCGCTTTCCTGAAATGCGATGCCGCAAAGCCTGCAGCCAAAGCCAAAAGCAACGACTTCAACAGGATGGCAGGCAGCATGGCTGCAACAGGCATGCCGAAAAAGGCCGAATTGGCCAACGGCGAGAGCACGGCAGTTATCACGCCCACGCGCCACCCGTATTTGTACGCGCCTACGAGCGTAAAAAAATATATGGGCAGCCATATCATGCCGCCCTGATGGAACAAATGGAAAAATTGCGGCAGCGCCACGTTTCCGGCAGCGAACAGCACGCCGGCGATATAGGTTTTCAGATTGTTGTACTCCAGCGAATGGAGCGTTACGGCTTTTGCCTCCATATTATTGTCGGTTTATTGTTTTTGCTTAAGTTTCATTTGTCGCAGAGTTTCGGTTATAGCTTCCAGCATTTGCTGTGGCGTGTCCAGGTCGCGGCATGCCGTTTCGAGCGGGCACCATCCGGTACGGCTGCGGTTCTCGATGTGCCCTACCGTCAGCCCGGTTTCCACCTTCACTCCATGGCTCTGCAGGAGTTCTACGGCCAGGCGGCTTGCCGTGAAGGCATACACCTCGTCCACACCGCCGATGACCATAAGCGCGGCAGCGGCTTTCCCCACCACCTTGTCAACGACTTTCGCGCCCTGCAGCACCTGCGGCTCCTCGTGCACCAGCCGCAGCAGATCGCTCACTCCACGGCCGGCGTACCAATGCTCGCCGCCGTTGCTTACCAGCAGCGTGGCCGTCGATTCGGCAAACATCGCTGCAAGCGGGGCCATGCCTGGGGTTTCGGGGCAGGCTGTCATAGCGTACCCTGTTTCAGCTGTTCCACAAAATGGTCGACGTTCTGCATCTGCTGGGGTATGTCGATGTTTTGCGGGCAATGCGCCACGCACTGGCGGCACCCTATGCAATGGTCAGCCTGCCTGAGTTTGGGCACACTGCGGTCGTAGCCCACGAGAAACGCGCGGCGGGCCTCACGGTAATTCTTTGCCTGCTTGTCTTCGGGCACATTCCCCTCGTTTACACATTTGTTGTAATGCACGAAAATAGAAGGGATGTCGACGCCGTAGGGGCATGGCATGCAGTACTTGCAGTCGTTGCACGGGATAGTGGGATACTGCACCATGATGCCTGCCGTGTCGTAAAGGTATTTCATCTCGTCGTCGGTAAGCGGCGTCAGTGGGCAGTACGAGCGCAGGTTGTCCTGCAAGTGCTCCATATAGGTCATGCCGCTGAGCACCGTGAGCACTCCGGGCATAGTGCCGGCATAGCGGAACGCCCACGAAGCCACGCTTTTGTCGGGCTCGCGCTGCTTCAGGCGCGCCACGATGTGGTCGGGAACCTTTGAAAGCCGTCCGCCAAGCAGTGGCTCCATTATCACGGCCGGAATCTTGCGCTTTTCAAGCTCGCCATACAGATACTCGGCATCGGTGTTGAAGGAATTGAGTTCCTTGGCATGCTGCCAGTCGAGATAGTTGAGCTGAATCTGCACAAAGTCCCACTGGTATTCATCGTGTTTCGACAGCAAGTAGTCGAACACCTTTATGTCGCCGTGGTACGAGAACCCGAGATTCCGAATTCTCCCTGCCTTTCGTTCGGCAAGCAGGAAGTCGAGAATGCCATTGTCGACGTAGCGCGCCTTGTATTCCTCCATTCCGTCGCGCCCCATTCCCACACCGTGCAGCAACATGTAGTCGATATAGTCTACCTGGAGATATTTGAACGAGTTGTGGTACATCTCCAAAGACTTCTCGCGGCTCCACGTGTCGGGCGAGAAGTTGGAGAGCTTTGTGGCAATCAGGAACTTTTCGCGCGGATGGCGCTTGAGCGCTATGCCGGTGGCTTCTTCCGACTTTCCCTTGCAGTAGGCTGGCGACGTGTCGAAATAGTTCACTCCGTGGTCAATGGCGTAATCAACGAGGCGGTTCACCATTTCCTGGTCTATCTGTTCGTCTCCCTCTCGCGCACTGTCGCCTGCCACCGTAGGCCAGCGCATGCAGCCGTAGCCCAGGATAGAAACCTTGTCACCCGTCTTGGGATTGGTGCGGTAGGTCATCTTGTCCTTGGGAATTTCGCCCTGTGCCACAGTTTCCTCGCCGCTGACCGGATTGTTTTTCGGCTGGCAGCCCGTGAGCGCGGCAGTTGCCGACACGGCAACACCGGCACCGAGTGTCTTGAGGAAATCCCTGCGTCCTATATTGTTCTTTCCGTTCATAATGCTGGATTTTTCAGATTGTCTTATGGTTTTCGTGCCCTTCTACATAAATGGCGCTGAAAGGCCGCGACGGGCAGAGGTATTCGCATGCGCCGCACCCTATGCAACGCTCGTCGTTCACCACCGGTATTTTCGGAGAACTGTCGTCGCCAGCAACCGACGGCACCATGGTTATTGCGCCCACGGGGCAATGGCGCGCGCAGTTGCCGCATTCCGGCCCGCTGGCTACGGGTATGCAGTTTTTCCTCACCCACACGGCGTGCCCTATCTGTATCGACGATTTCCTGTCGGCCGAAATCTTGAGTATGGCACCCGCGGGGCACACCTCCGAGCATTTCGTGCACTCGGGGCGGCAGTATCCGCGTTCGTACGACGATTCGGGCTTCGTAAGC
>CAVFSQ010000223.1:0-2839 GCA_963625145.1 Bacteroidaceae bacterium
TACCAGAGCCTTGCGCTCCACCTTGCCGTGCAGGTAGAAGCGTCGGGGCAGTTCGCCGTCCGAAACGAGCATGAACTGGCGGAAGTACGAGCCGCCGCGGGCCACAGTGTGCTTTTTAAGGTTGTCGAAGCGCGACACGCCGATTACCATGTTGCCGCCGAGGACAGCGCAGTAGCCGAGGCGCGACACGTCGCTCTGCATCTCCTTGCCGCCGATTACCAGCGAGCCGAGGTACTTGCCCGTGGCGGTGTAGTCGGCAGTGCGGGTGTAAAGCAGCACGCTGCGGTCGGCAGTGTCGGGCTCCTCGAGCGTCATTTCAGCCTTCACGTTGTGCAGCTCGTAGATGTTGATGGCCACGCCGAGCACTGAATCGCTCTTCAGCACAACCTCCGATGGGCCGTCGCCGGACTTCATGCCGTCGAGTTTCCGTATGTTGTCGCGCGGCGAAACCGAAATGCTTACACCTATATTGTAATAGTAGTTGTAGAGGCGTATGGCTTTGTGGCATATCAGCATGAGCGCAACTGTGCCTGCGAGCCAGAGGAACCGCAAGCCCCACGTCCGCAGTCGGCTCGGCTTCTTCGCGGAGGCGGGCGGCGCATAGATGTTCATGGAGGGCTCGTCTGCGAGGGAATAACCCAAATCCATGCGGGAACAATGTATCTCGCTGGAACGTTTGCTCCAGAAGGAACGGTCGTCTTCGCAGGACTCGTCGCTTTCGATGGTGATAACGGGCTCTTCAAGCATTTCCTGCCGGGAAGCGTTGTTGTCGGTATCCTCAATCGTGAATATGGGCTTTTCCGGTATATTCTTCTTGTCTGTAGGTTTCATCGATTTTTTACTTTTCCTGTTCCAAAACGTTTTTCAACTCTTTGAGCGCTTCCTTCGAAGCCCTCAACTTGAAGCTCTGAGGCATGCGGTGGTCCATGAGCTTCAGAGTCTGGCTGGTGATGTTTATGGCGTAGACAAAATTCAGGTTCACTATAAGGCTCTTGCCTACGCGGGCAAAGAAGTTCTGCTTCAACTTGCCCATCGCTTCCACGAAATAGTGCAACTGGAATGTCATCGTCACCACCTCTCCGTTGAAGAGGTGTACGTCGCAGTAGTTGCCCGAAGCCTCAATGTAGGCAATGTCTTCCGTCGGTACCCGAAACAGTCCCACCGAGGTAGAGATTTTCAGTTTTTCCATTTATTGTCGTTACAGAGTGTGTTCAGTTGTTGTTATAATAGGTCTTTATGAGTAAACGTGAAAAAGACGATATTCGTTTTGCTTTTCTTCGTTTTTTTTGCCTGTCTTGCCAAGAACGGCGCTTGTGGCGTTACACGTTTTTTCATATCCTTTTCCGTTTCTGATGCTCCAAAGTTACTGCAACTGGCGCGCATGCAAGAAGAAGTTCCGGGCTGCTTGTATGAAATGACGGGGAAAATGTATGAAAGGGAGTCGTTTCGGATAAGATTGGAAGCGTTGTCGGGTCAAAACTTGGCAAATCAAGCACGATTTCGGGTCAGATTTGACCTGATAATTGAAGCGAAATCTGTAGCTTCGGTTTGTTAAAAAAACTGGGGGATTTTGGCGGCAAGAAAAAAATTAACTATTTTTGAACCGTCGTTAGGCAAATGATAACACAAATGAAATGCATTGACAGTTTTTTTTCCCTCCTCCCCGGCAGCAGGATGTGTGCTGCGGGGCGTTGGGCAATATGTTTTTTGCTGTGTTGCCTGACTGTTATGCCTGCAGTGGCCCACGATGAAAAGGCGGAGGCTGAGGCGCTGATTGCCAGGTTTGATGCTTCGGATGGGGCAGTGGAGGTTGCCAACCGTTTTTTTGCATTTCTCGACGAGCGGGAATTTACCGAAACCCGGATAGTTCTTGCTAAGGGGACGCCGGCCGACAGTGTGCGGCAAAAAGTGTGGTATTGGGCGGCGGAGTGGTACAACGACGTTCAGAACTACCAACAGGCGCAGACCTATGCACGGAAGGCTTTGCCGCTGTTTCACCAAACCAATGCCGAACAGGCAACTGCCCAGGAACTGCTGTCGATAGACTACAAGGTGGGAGCAAGGCGAGGCTTCTGGGCACGCCCCAACAACGGCGCGGAGGTGGACTTTGTATTGCCCCACAATTCCCGTCTGTACCCAATTGAAGTAAAGAGCGGCATAAATGCCCGTTTGCGTTCACTGCAAGTGTTTATGGATTCTGCCGATACCGACATCGCCGTAAGGGTGTGGGCACGGCCTTATTCAAAAGACCATGTTGCCACAACCAACGGAAAAGAGTTTACGCTTATAAACCTGCCATTCTATTTAATAGGCAGAATCAAAAAACTGTTGCCTTGAAACACTGAAATATCTTTGAAAAGGCTTACGAATGCATCTGACAGTGCGGGAATGCGCATAGCGCAAAAATTCTGTACGCACAAAAGAAAAATTTTCTACGCACAGCGTAAAAATTCTATGCGCATAGCGTGAAAATTATATGCCTTTCTTTTTGATAAAGGTGCGTAAAACAGGCTTTGAAGGAATATTGCTTGAAATCACAGTATAACAAAGGCACTGACGGAAACAGCAAAAGTCTTGTAGCTGAAGCGGGGCATCACATTCCTGCGGGGCGGCGGTAATGGATTTTTCCTCGTAAATTTGCAGTGCACAATTTCCACAATTATGAAACCATACATTGTCTGCCACATGATGGCATCGGTTGACGGACGCATAGACTGCGCCATGACCGAACAGATTGACTCTTCCGACGCTTACTACGAAGCGCTCGGGCAACTCCACTGCCCCACAACCATTGAGGGGCGCGTCACGATGCAGATGCATTTCGCCCTGTCCGAACCTT
>CAVFSQ010000224.1:0-2824 GCA_963625145.1 Bacteroidaceae bacterium
ATGATGACAAATGCCGAAGTCAACCGCAAACTTGACATTCTGCTGCGCACCGGTTGCCTGTTGATGGAAAGCCTTGCCGACACAAGCCGCGCCCTGCGCAACATGAAACGCGTGGCAGCCTATCTCGGATTTCATGAAGAAAATCTGCACATTTCCATAAACTACGACATAATCCTCGCCAATCTCAGCGATGAGCACCACTCTTTCACCAAATTCCGCCGCTGCGAAGGCCACAGCGTGAACCTATGGGCTATCATGAAAGTGAGCAAACCCACATGGAACTGCATCAGCGACGACTACTCGCTCGACCGCTACGAAGCCGAACTCGAAGCCATACGCACCCATAAGCGCAACTACACGCCGTGGCAGGTGGCCATCGGGGGAGGATTCGCCTGCGGAGGCTTCTGCGTGCAGTTCGGCTGCGACTGGACCGCCTTCTTCTACGCATCCATAGCCGCCATTCTCGGGTTCCGCCTGCGCATGTGGCTCGGCGAAAAAAAGATGAACGCCTACATCGGAATCGGAATGGCAGCCTTCGTGTCCACCATCCTGGCATGGGCTTTCATGCTGCTCGGCACCAGCACCAACATTCCGCTGCTTAAAACCGGCACGCCATACCACCCGTTCATGGCCTGCGCGCTCTACATCGTGCCCGGCGTGCCGCTTATAAATTTCGTGAGCGACATGCTTGCGTCGCACGTCAAGACAGGCATCATACGCGCTGTCAACACGCTGGCCATAGTGCTTGCCATGGCTTTCGGCATAGCCTTCGCCATAAACGTATGCGGCGTAGACAACTTCGTGAAAGACCTTTCAATGACACCGCACCACCACTATTGGGAATACACCATAGCCGCCGCAATATCGGCAATGGGCTTCTCGATGATATTCAACTGCCCTCGCCGCCTACTGTGGGCCGTGGCACTGGGCGGTATAGTGGCAGTGTGCACGCGCAACTTCGTTAGCCTCGGGCCCGACACGGGCAACATCGGGCTTGGCCTGGGCGCCGTGATAGGCTCGTTTGCAGGCTCGGCGGTGATAAGCATCGTCTGCACGCGGCTCATACATGTGCTCCACACCCCCCACCAGTGCCTCTCCATCCCGAGCGTGATACCCATGATTCCCGGAGTGCTGATGTACCGCGCCCTATTTGCATTCATCGACATGCATGGCATCGTAGGCGAAGTGACAGTAGCCATGACCAACATGATTAACGCTTCGCTCATCATACTGTTCATATCGCTGGGCGTTGCAATACCCAACGTGTTCTTCCGCCGCCTGATAGCCCCCGTGCGCCAGCGCAAGATGACCGACCTAATTGTGCGGAGACGCCTGAAGCACTCCACCACCTTTGCCGGTATTGACGAAAACAAATAAAGCCGGAAGCCGCAGCGCAGCCATGCGAAATCGCGGAAAATGAATTTCGTTTTTCAAGAAGAACGGCATAGAGGTGCTTTACCGCTACAACAATATCAATGGCTATGCACTGAAGTTGAAGAGTGACAGGCAACGCCCTGCATTGGAAAAGAAAAATGCCGGGCGTCCAAAAATCCAAAAACATTTTCCGCGGTTTTTGCAAGGAAAAAACGGAATAACACGGAAAAATTTGGCCATTTCAATAAAAGTTCCTACATTGCGCATCATTTACATTAAGCGTGTGGCAACATCATGAAAAAGAGACTTTCTATCTTGGCAGTTTTCTGCCTAGGCCTCGGTATGCCTGCAGTTATGAACGCTCAGACACTGCGCAATGCTTCAAACGCCAAAGTCGGGACGATTGAATGCAACGGCACGGTGCGCAACGCCTCAAACGCGAAGATCGGCACGATTGAATCCAACGGCACAGTGCGCAACAGCTCAAACGCGAAAATCGGCACGATTGAATCCAACGGCACAGTGCGCAACGGCTCAAACGCGAAAATCGGCACGATTGAATCCGACGGCATAGTGCGCAACGGCTCAAACGCCAAGATAGGCATGGTTGAATCCGACGGCACAGTGCGCAACGGCTCAAACGCCAAGATAGGCACAGCGCAAGGTGTAAAGAGGCAGTGGGCAGCAGCCTTCTTCTTCTTCGACTTCTTCAACAGATAACGGCACTCACGTGCACAGGCGCATGTAAGTGCGGTCGTCGAACGATTCGGCTCCCGGTGCCACGCCCTTTGTCTGCACATTGCCTAAAATGCACAAGGGGTCTTCGCGCAATGATTGGGCCAGCGTTTTCTCGCTATCCGCCAACGTGCGCTGCACAGCCAGATAGCTGTCGGTTGCAAACACTAGCTCACTGCCGGCAGGTATTTCCATGCATACCGGCAATTGCGCCGTGGGGCGGCACGAAAATCTTTCGGGCGTAAATCCGTCGGCGACGCAGTAGTCGAACTCGCTGCCATCCGTGCGGTTTTGGAAGAAACACTGTTCGCGCAGCAACTTCCCTATTGCCTTGCGCCCCCGGTCATCGGCTCTAAGCATGTCTTCTGAAATTCCCTTTCCGAGCCAATATTTGTTTATATCGGCGCGTATTTGCCCCAACACACGGTCGATAGGCTTTACGTTGTCGTAATTTACGCCGTTCACTGCAAAGCGGCAATCGCCCACAAGCCATATTTCCCTGCGTCGGCACGAATATACCGCCACGCTTGCCGTGATTCTCTCGCAAGGCTCCAGGTACACGCTTTTTTCGCAGCCATACTCCCAGTACACCTTACGGAAAGCGGCGTTGCAGGCAGCCACGAAATCTTCTATGGAAGCTCCGTGCGAAAGCCCCTCAAGCACGCCGCACAATGTCTCGGTGCCATGCGCCCCGAAGTACGGCCGCGCCACAGAC
>CAVFSQ010000225.1:0-2824 GCA_963625145.1 Bacteroidaceae bacterium
GTCGTAACGTTGTTTCAGCTGCACGTCGATGTTGGCAAAAGCGTTTTCGCGATTGTTGCGGAGTGCAACAAGACTGTTGTACATGCCGGCAACCCACAGGGCCAGCAGAACAACAACAACCAAAACAATAATCAATGTCGTCATAAACTGTCTGCTTTAAAATGTATTATACTATTGTGCAAATGTAGTGGTATTAATCGAAACTGAATGCCGTTTTTGCCGCAAAACCTAACTTTTTGCGGCTTCTTTCGTAAACCGCACGGCCGTGCGGTGTTTTTGCGTGGGAAAACTGCGCCATTTCCGGTCGCGGAAACATAATATATTCCCGCTACGAACGTTTGTGAATATATGAAAAACTTCAGAACTATGGGATACCGACATTTGTTGCCGCCCGCTGTGGGCTGCATGGCAATCATGGCGCTTCTTTTGTGTTTCGCCGGATGCAAGAATAACAGCGCTGCAGAAAACGCGACTGACAGCATTGCAGCGGATTCCGCTGCTGCCGCCGACTGCAGCGGAGTAGTGGACGGCCATTGGGTTGTTGACCTAGCTTTGCCGTCGGGCACGCTTTGGGCCGAAACGAATGTGGGTGCCGAAAGTCCGGCCGATGCTGGCAACTACTATGCTTGGGGCGAAACCGAAACGAAAGACGTGTATGTATGGAGCAATTCGCAACTCTACGGCGAAGGCGACCGCAGCAACAATGGGCTTACGGCTGAGGAAGATGCGGCTACGGCGGTTTGGGGCAAGGCGTTCCGCATTCCGTCGCGCGAGGATTTCAATGAACTTCACTCCGAGTGCTCGTGGACGTGGACTTCAAAAGCCGATTCTAAAGGGAATGCGGTTGCCGGCTACGAGGTGAAGGGTAGCAACGGCAATTCCATATTTCTACCTGCTTCGGGCTCGCGCAGCCGGTCGGATGTTTACGACCAGGGCACGGCGGGCTACTATTGGTCGCGCAACGCTGCCGCCGCCGACGACGAGCAGGCTTGCTATCTGTATTTCAGCAGCAGCGAAATCGACGCGGAAGCCTGCGACGGCCGCTACAACGGCTATGCTGTGCGCCCCGTTTCGCTGCGCAGCGATGAATAATTGCCGGCCTGCGCGTTTTGTTTGCGGTAAATTCGTAACTTTACGGCGCAATTGAAAATCGTTTGACATCAATCAACTTTAAAATAAAAAGCAATGAAAAATCTGAAAACTATCGTAGGCGCAGCTGCCATGATGACGGCTCTCGTGCTTACCGGATGCTCGCAGAAACAAGCTGCCGGCACTGCAACTCTCTCGGGTATTGACCCTGCCAAGTTCGATTCTACAATCGATGGAAAGAAGACAGCTCTCTACACCCTTAAGAACGCTTCGGGCATGGAGGTTTGCATCACAAACTTTGGCGGCCGCATCGTTTCAATCATGGTTCCCGACAAGAACGGCGACATGAAGGACGTTGTACTCGGCTTCGACAATGTTTACAACTATGCTGACGCCGAACATACTCCCAGCGATTTCGGTGCTGCCATCGGCCGTTATGCAAATCGCATCGACCAGGGCAAATTCACTCTCGAAGGAAAGGAAATACAGCTGCCGCAGAACGACGGCAAGAACTGCCTGCACGGCGGCCCCAAGGGCTGGCAGTATGCAGTTTATGAAGCCAACCTCGTTGACGACAAGACTCTTGAGCTTACTCTCAACTCTCCCGACGGCGACATGAACTTCCCCGGAAACGTTACGGCTAAGGTTACCTACAAGCTTACCGACGACAATGCCATCGATATCAGCTACGAGGCTACTACCGATGCTCCGACAATCATCAACATGACCAACCACTCGTATTTCAACCTCAATGGTGACCCCTCGATGCCTGTAACAAACTGCAAGCTCTATGTGAACGCCGACAGCATGACACCCATCAACGACACGTTCATACCTCTGGGCAACATGGTGGCTGTGAAGGATGTTCCCGAACTGGACTTCACCACTCCCACGGAGATTGGCAAGAATGTTGAAAACTTCGACAACGAGCAAATCAAGTTTGGCAACGGATATGACTTCAACTGGGTTCTGAATACATACAAGGACGGCAAGGGCGACGATACACAGGTTGCTGCCAGCGTGGTAAGCCCCGAAACCGGCATCAAGCTTGAGGTTTACACCAACGAACCGGGCATACAGGTTTACTCAGGCAATTTCCTCAACGGCTCGGTAACCGGCAAAAACGGCAAGACCTACGAGAAGCACGCTGCCATCTGCCTCGAATCGCAGCACTTCCCCAACACCCCCAACCAGCCCGAATGGCCCACGGTTGAGCTAAAACCGGGACAGACCTACAATAGCCACTGCGTGTTCAAGTTCTCGGTAGAGAAATAACTTCACCAGGGTAATACCGATTATAGAAAGCGGTGTGTCGCAAACGGCGGCATGCCGCTTTTTACTGCTTTTTTCCCCCGGCGTAAAGTCGCGGTTTGCAGCGCATGGCAGACGGCACGAAAAATGGGCTTTGTTTTTTGAAAACCAAAGCTTCTTGTCGCAACGCTGTGCGCATAGCGGAAAAATTGTCTGCGCAGAGCGCAAAAATTCTGTGCGCACAGAATTTTTGCAATAAGGCTTTCTTGCGCTTCGGACTGCAATGTGGATTTTTTTGTAAATTAGCGCCACATTAGAAACAATAATCCACATGAAAACCTTTTCTGAAATGAGAAAAACAATCGCCCACGCACTTTTGGCTTCATTCATTGCCGCGTCTATTCCCGCCGCATCTGTTGCCCAAACGGCCGACAAGTATCAGCCTTCGGCCGAGAATCTGGAAGCCCGCGAGCATTTCCAGGAC
>CAVFSQ010000226.1:0-719 GCA_963625145.1 Bacteroidaceae bacterium
TCGATACCGTGGTTGACGTAGGCATGCCGAAAGAGTTGAAGATGTCCAGCAGCACAATGTCGGTAACCATTACGGCCAGGAATATTGTAATTACTTCCTTGAATGTGAACAAGTCGGGCTGGAATACTCCGTGGCGGGCAATGTCCATCATGCCATTGCTCATAACAGCGCCGCAGAATATGCCTAACGATGCAATGATAACGATGGTACGGAATTTGGCCGCTTTCGAACCTATAGCCGAGTTCATGAAGTTTACGGCATCGTTGCTTACTCCTACCCACAAGTCCGACGCTGCAAGCAGGAACAACAAGATTACCAATACTAAATAGATACTTTCCATATAAACGGTTTGTTTGGTTTTTAACGAGTGCAAAAGTATCTCTATGGTGTTAGCCCGTTGTTACGTTGGTGTTAAGATGATGTTAAGGACGGGCGGAAGCCGGGTATCTGGAATACGAAAAATGCCGCACTGCTGTTAGCGGTGCGGCATACGAAAAAGTGTTGCTTTTATCTTCGTTTCGATTTTTCGGCGCGGTGCTTGCGTATTCCGGCTTTCATTATGGCTGAGGCCGAGCCGTGCGAACCGGTGCGGTAAGCTTTTTTCTTTGCTTTAGTGCGCACCTTGTCGTCGTCGAAGCCCTGCGCTTTGGCCTTGTGAAACACAATGCCGTCGTTTATGGCTTTGTGTATCTCCTGTTTGCTCGCTTTACGCATACTTC
>CAVFSQ010000226.1:729-2823 GCA_963625145.1 Bacteroidaceae bacterium
GATGCCGTATTTGTCGCATGTTTCTATAACATGGTCGTCACGTACGCTTCCTCCGGCTTGAGCCACATATTCCACGCCGCTTTTGTGGGCGCGTTCTATGTTGTCGCCGAATGGGAAGAAAGCGTCACTTCCCAGTGAAACGCCTGTGTTTTTGGCTATCCATTCCTTGCGCTCTGTCGGTGTGAAAGGCTCAGGGCGCTCAGCAAAGATTTTCTGCCAAGCTCCGTCGGCAAGCACGTCTTCGTCGTCTTCGCCCGTGTAGAGGTCTATTGCATTGTCGCGGTCTGCGCGGCGTATTCCGTCCACGAACTTCAGATTCATTACTTTCGGACTTTGGCGGAGCCACCATTTGTCAGCTTTGCTCCCTGCAAGGCGCGTGCAGTGTATGCGGCTTTGCTGACCGGCACCTATGCCTATTGCCATGCCATCCTTGACGTAGCAAACCGAGTTGCTCTGGGTGTATTTCAAGGTAATGAGCGCAATGATAAGGTCGCGCTTCGCTTCGGGCGTGAAAGTCTTGTTTTGTGTGGGGATATTCTCAAACAGACTATCGTCTGCAAGGTTGATGTCGTTGCGGTGTTGTTCGAAAGTAACTCCGTATACCTGTTTGTGCTCTATTGACTCTGGCACGTAGTTGGGGTCGATTTTTATTACGTTGTATGTGCCGCGACGCTTTTCTTTGAGAATTGCCAGCGCTTCGGGAGTATAGCCCGGTGCTATCACACCGTCGCTTACTTCGCGCTTGATGAGAGTGGCGGTCGCTTCGTCACACACGTCACTCAGCGAAATGAAATCGCCGTACGACGACATGCGGTCGGCACCGCGCGCCCTGGCATAGGCGCATGCGATGGGAGATAGGGAAATCTTCACATCGTCAACGAAATATATCTTCTTGAGCGTGTCGCTTAGCGGCAAGCCTATGGCTGCTCCTGCAGGCGAAACATGCTTGAACGACGTGGCGGCGGCAATTCCGGTAGCCGCTTTAAGTTCCTTGACAAGCTGCCAGCCGTTGAGCGCATCAAGAAAATTGATGTAGCCGGGGCGCCCGTTCAAGACTTCTACCGGCAACTCGCCGTTTTCGGTGTAAATGCGTGATGGCTTCTGGTTGGGATTGCAACCATACTTTAATTGTATCTCTTTCATAATGCAAATTGTAATTTTCGAAACCGGCATGCTGCATCGCTAAAGCAGCACTGCAAAAGTGGACCAGGAGAGAATCGAACTCTCGTCCAAACAGGGAATGAATATGCTTTCTACATGCTTAGTGCACCATTGGTTTTCGTGCAAATGACGTGAGGCGTACTGTCACATTGCCAAATGCCTTAGTTGCGGATTGTTTTTCGCCTTTGCCACGCAACGCTGCGCAGGCTATTCCCGATTTGCGTGCACCACTTAACCCACGAACCTCGGAACAACGGTTTTGGAGTGATGTCTCGTCCCAAGAATCCTAGTCTCGGGATTAGGCCAATCTACTAAACTTCAATTAAGCAGCGAGAGCGTAGTTGTTATTTTCGCCATTTAAATTCTTGAAAGCTCAGATTATAGTGAGAGCCTACGACTCACTGCATGCTTACACACCCCTTCTGCCCGCTGTCAAATCCAGTCTGGCCCGAATAGATGTTTGCTGTAGAGCGCTGCAAAATTACGAAATTACTTTGAAATGCAGCCTATTGGTCGCGAATTTCGAAATTTTCCGGTTATTCCTTGGCTCTTCTTTTGACATTCCCAATCCACTTCCTTATAGGGCGGTCATAGAATTTCATACAAAGCCAGGCCAGAGCAACGCTTGCCGCAATCACTCCCAAAGCCACCGGCCATGTTTCGGCAAAAGTATATTGGCGGGTCTTTATGAGCCACATGTAGAAGACATACATCAGCGGGTAGTGCACAATGTAGAGCGGAAATGATATGTCGCCCAGAAAATTGCACACGTTGCGCGACACTCGGTCGGTGACCTGTCCCGATGCGGCTATCCAAACTATTGCGGGGAAAGCCAAAATTATACATACAGCCTCGAATACCCCGTTCCAGCTCAAACTTCCGCTGGAACTGATATAGGGCACATGAAACAGCGCAACGAGCACTGCCGCGCAA
>CAVFSQ010000227.1:0-2819 GCA_963625145.1 Bacteroidaceae bacterium
GAGTCGATGTTGATTTTGCATACAGCGCTCTTGGCAGCCTTGCGGAGCTGCTCCTCGGGAATGCCCACTGCGTCGGGCAGGTGGCCGCCGTATTTGTTGATGATGCTTACGTATTCCTGCGGAACCGACGACGAGCCGTGGAGCACGATGGGGAATCCGGGGAGTTTCTTCTCGATTTCGGCGAGGATGTCGAATGCCAATGGAGGGGGAACTAGAAGACCTGTCTTCGGATCGCGTGTGCACTGTTCGGGCTTGAACTTGTATGCGCCGTGGGATGTGCCTATCGAGATTGCAAGCGAGTCAACGCCCGAGCGGGTGGAGAAGTCGATAACTTCTTCGGGACGGGTGTAGTGGCTTTCTTCCGAAGCGACTTCGTCTTCAACGCCTGCGAGCACGCCGAGTTCGCCTTCTACGGTTACGTCGTACTTGTGTGCGTAGTCAACCACTTTCTTTGTGATTTCGATGTTCTCTTCGTAGGGAAGGGCGCTGCCGTCGATCATCACCGACGAGAAACCAAGGTCAACGCAGCTCTTGCAGAGTTCGAAGCTGTCGCCGTGGTCGAGGTGGAGTACTATTTCGGGATGGTTGCAGCCGAGTTCCTTTGCGAACTGCACGGCGCCTTCTGCCATGTAGCGGAGAAGTGTGGCGTTGGCATATTTGCGCGCGCCTTTCGATACTTGGAGAATCACCGGCGAACGGAGTTCGGAAGATGCTGTGATGATTGCCTGCAACTGCTCGAGGTTGTTGAAGTTGAATGCGGGAACAGCCCAACCGCTCTTTACTGCTCTGCTGAACATGTCGCGGGTGTTGACCAAACCGATTTCTTTGTAGTTTACCATAATCTTGATGTTTTGGATAGATATTTGATATGTAAATTATTTATTTTCACGGCAAAGTTAGCCATTCTTTATGATGCGGCGGATAGCTCGCTGCAACTTTTTTGGCGGGCTTGCCGGGCTTGCACTGTTTTTTTTCGGATGCATGCCGGGGCTTGCAGTAAAATATAAACTGCGCTTTGCACTGCAACTGCCGGCAGCGTGCGCGCAGTCAGCGCTTTATCTGCTGCGGCGCGGTGGTAGGTCCGTCAACGGTGAGTTTGCCGCCCTTTATGCTCATCCGGTCAATGAACACAGTGCGTTTGCCGGGGTCGGACTTCAGTCGCGCGTGATACACGCAGTAGAGTTTTCCGTCGGGAAGGGTTGCAACCATGTTGTGGCCGGTGCCCATCACGGTTCCGCCTTTCGAAACGTTTTCCTGAAGCACCGGATTGTTTGCGGCTTTCGTGAACGGTCCGAGCGGGCTCTTCGCCGTGGCGTAGCCCACGGCATAGTATTTGCCCTCGAACGAGTTTGCCGAATACATCATGTAGTAAGTGCCTTTGTGCTCGAAGATGAACGAACCTTCGGTCCAGCGCCGGCCCACGTCGCCCGAAGTCACCGAGCGGCTTTCCCATTCGGCTTGGCTGTCATCGGCTTTCGATGGCGGCGAAAGCAGCAGCCGCGGTTCGCCCACTATGCCCGAGAAGTCGCTTTTCAGTTCCACGCCATACACCCAGCTTTCCTCGATTTTCTTGAAGGTGCCGTGGCGCCGTGCTTCGTCGGCAATTTCGCTTTCAACGGGGTGCTTGTAGCAGCAGCGCGAATAGTAAAGGTAGAATTTGCCGCTTTTGCTGTCGTGCAGCACGTTGGCGTCGATTATGGGATAGTCGGGGTTGAAGATGGGGCGGTTGTAGATGTCGCGGAAAGGCCCTGCCGGTTTGTCGGCAACGGCAACGCCAATCTTGAAGTTCTCGCCTTCGCCGGTGGGGTTCTCGCGGTAGTTGGCGCTGTAGAACATATAGTATTTCCCGTTGAACTCGTAGACTTCCGGGGCCCAGAAACAGTTGGTGTTCCAGTTGTCGTCGTCTCCGCCCTTGTAAACCTGTCCGCATTTCTCCCATGTGGCGAGGTCGGAGGAAACGTATGCCTCGTAGCCGTCGCCGAGCGAAGTGCCGTACATGTAGTATTTCCCGTCGGCGGCGTGAAGCAGAAACGGGTCGCCGAAGTTCATTGGCAGCGGGTTGCATATCGTGGAAGTCGCGGCAGTCTGCGTGCCCTTGCACGACTGCATTGAGCCCGTCGTGACGGCAAGCAGAAGGGCGGCGATAAAGGTGTTGGCGGTTTTCATTGTGGGGGAAATCTTGGTCAATGTTGTTGCTTCTCAAACTTTTTGCCGTTCCACGCGAACTTCAGCGGTTCGGCCATGCAGGGTGTTGCGGCGCTTAGTTCTTCGGCCGTGAGTGCGGAGGTTGAGAGTGCGAAAGTTATGTCGCCGCTTTCTTTGTCGATTGATGCGCACAGGTATGCCGATTGCAGCAGTGCCATGGCCTTGGCCTGGCGGCCTGCATCGAGCGTGTCGCACGGCCTTGTCAGTTCGCTGGGCGAAGGAATGGCTATGAGGCTGCCTGCATCGAGCGGCTTCCATTGGTCGGAATAGAAGCGCAGCATTGTTTCGCTGGCCGCCGAAGTGTAGGTGTAGGCCATGGCAACGATTTTGGGGCCGTCGCCTGCGGTGTAGAGCTTTATCTCCGCCTTGGAGCGCGATGTGGGGTGCGCAAGCAGGTATGTGTCGGTCATTTCTTCGATGCTGCTTTTGCCGTTGTAATTGTTCTGCACGTTCGAAGTCATCTTGCTGTTGAAGAAGTCGATGCAGTCGAGCCGGTTGTTCTTCGACATCACGGGCACAATGCTGTCGGGCATTGAGGCGAAGAGTCCCGCTATGGTCTGCCCACTGGTGCATGTGGCGCCGATTAGCACGGCTGTTATATATGAGAGTATACG
>CAVFSQ010000228.1:0-1391 GCA_963625145.1 Bacteroidaceae bacterium
CCATATGCTACCTCATCCTTGCCAACAAGGTGATTCACGATACAAATCCCCACGCCATAACCATAGCCGAAGATGTTTCCGGCATGCCGGGGCTTGCAGCCCCGTTCAGCGACGGCGGATACGGGTTCGACTACCGGCTCGCAATGAATATCCCCGATTTTTGGATAAAGACAATAAAGGAAAAGCGTGACGAGGACTGGAAACCCAGCGCTATGCTGTGGGAATTGACAAACCGCCGGAGCGATGAACGGAACATATCATACTGCGAAAGCCACGACCAGGCACTTGTGGGCGACAAGACAATAATCTTCCGTCTTGTAGATGCCGATATGTATTGGCATTTCAGCATTGCCGACAGAAACGGCACCGTTGACCGCGGCATGGCCCTTCACAAGATGATACGTCTTGTAACTTTGGCAACGCTCAATGGCGGTTACCTGAATTTTATGGGCAATGAGTTCGGGCACCCCGAGTGGATAGACTTCCCCCGCGAAGGCAACGGATGGAGCTACAAGTACGCGCGGCGGCAGTGGAATCTCGTCGACAACAAAGAACTTTGCTTCGGCTTTTTGGGAAAATTCGACAAAGCCATGCTGGCGCTCATAAAAAACGAACTGCATTTCTGCGATACCGATGTCGTGGAAATATGGCACGACGACGGCGATCAAGTAATGGCTTTCATGAGAGGCAGTTTGCTTTTTGTGTTTAATTTCAATCCTGTGAAAAGTTTTAACGGCTATGGCTTCCGCGTTCCCGAAGGGAAATATACGGTTGAGCTGAATACCGATGCTGAGGAATTCGGGGGCTATGGCATCGCCGACGACAGCGTGGTTCATTCCACCGAATTTGATAAAGACTTGCAGGCCGACGGCAAGGGATGGATGAAAACCTATATCCCTGCACGTTCGGCAGTAGTGATGAGGTATTGCAAAAGCAAAGGCTGATGCCGGATTTTTGCCGTAAAATGACCTTTAACAGCTACAATGCCCTTAAGGCGTTGCTCATGTGTGTGTTTGTGGCATTCGCTTTCTTCTATGCAAACTTCATGCAAGGCGACTCTATGGCTTGTGCTTGGCATAGGTTGTTTGGCGGAAGCGTGCGCTACAATGTACTTGCCGGGGCGTTGGCGGTTGCTGTGCTGGTGGCGGCGCTACAAGTGGCTGTGTCGCGCATAACTGCCGTGCAGCACTTGAATCTTGCATTTTCGTATGTCCCGTCGGCCTTGCTCTTCGATTCCGCTACCGTTTTCTTCCCGGAAAGAGACTTGCATAGAGTTGTTGCTTACGCCGTGGTGTTGCTCGTTTGGGGTGCAATATGTGCCAAGCCGTTGCTCTTTTTGCTGCGCCGCCCTACGCCTTTGAAGGAACTTAATGCCAGCCTTGCAGTTATGC
>CAVFSQ010000228.1:1401-2818 GCA_963625145.1 Bacteroidaceae bacterium
CAGTTATGCTGCTGATTGTTGCCGCTGTCGCCTTTTCGTGTAGTCGCGACACAGTCTCGCATTACGAGTTTCGTGTAGCCCGACTGCTTGACGAAGGGCGCATTGACGAGGCGCTTGAAGTGGGGAAGAACTCCCGGCAAACTAGCGTTAGGCTTGTGCAGCTGCGGGCTTATGCTTTGTCGCGCAAGGGACTTTTGTGTGAAAGGCTTTTTGAGTATCCTGTAGCCATAGGGACGAATTCCCTCTTGCCGCCACTCGCCGACAGCGTGCGCATGGTGTTCAATCCCGAAAATATTTACCGCTGGCTTGGCGCTACGCACGGCAATGCTCCGAAACAGCCGCAGGCCGGGGAATACGCCCTGGCAACAATGCTGCTCAACAGGCAGCTCGACAGCTTTGCAGCTGCCTTCCGACGGCAGTGGGGCGATATGGTAAAGACGGAAAACACCCCACGCCATTTGCGAGAGGCTATAGTAATGTATAGGCGTCTGCGTACTGCACCTGTACTCGTCATTGACGACAGGCCTACCGAGACAAATTATAACGACTTTATAAAGATTATGCATACCCCAGGCAATGCCGCGCTACGGAAAAATGCGCTGCAATCGCAGTATGGCGACACGTATTGGTGGTATTATTATTTTGAAAAACCAGAAAAATCAAAACACAATGGAAATGGCAGTCAACGACCGCATGGTGAAAATACTTGAAAGCGTGGCTGATGCCATAATGCATATGGCAGAAGAAAAAAGAGCCGGAGGCTCTGCCGCTACTTTTGACAGGCACGAAATTCTCAACCTACTGTTGTCGTTCAGGGAAAGCCTGCAGAACGCACAGACTCATGTCGTGGAAACGCGTCCCGAGGTGTTGCAGTGCGATGTGGTTAGGTTTCAGAACAACAAAGATAAGTGGGTGGCTTTCGTGGGGCTGCTCGAAGGGCATCCGTATGAAATCTTTACCGGGCTTCAGGACGATGACGAGGGAATTCTTTTGCCCAAAACCGTGACAAAAGGAAAAATCATAAAGGTAACAAATAGCGATGGAAGTAAACGCTATGATTTTCAGTTTGAAAACAAACGCGGTTACAAAACCACGGTTGAAGGTCTCTCCGAAAAGTTCAACAAAGAATACTGGAATTATGCAAAACTTATCTCTGGGGTGTTGCGTTACCGAATGCCTTTGCAGAATGTGATAAAGCTTGTAGGTTCGCTTTCGCTTGAGAGCGAAAGCATCAACACATGGAAAAACGGTGTGGAACGTGCCCTCAAGAAATATCTCGTAGAGGAATGCTAAATTGTATTATGGCTGTAAGTGGGTAATCACAATATGTCACAATAAATTGGCGGGATTACGGGATTAAATGTGTCGCAGCGAAATTGGGTGTTTTGTGAACTTTGTCGGGCGATATGTCTAAGAC
>CAVFSQ010000229.1:0-2793 GCA_963625145.1 Bacteroidaceae bacterium
AATCTATACCGTAGACCGTGGCAATCCACACGCCACGCAACTGCTTTTTCGGAAGCACCGGAGTTTCCTCCAGAGTATCGGTCAAACCGGCGCCGGTACGCATTTCCTTTGAGTTGTCAGGCAGAAAACCGTCATGGTCTTCACAGGCGGCAAACAGGCACAGTACGGCCACGAATGCACCTGCCGCCAATATTCTACAGCATTTCATCTTGATATTGTTTACATTGGTTTTGCTGCAAAAATAACTATAAAGTGGCACTCCGTAAATTATTTTCCGGTTGCAATGCGGCGGGCATTAAAATTTCGTAATTTTGTATTTCAATCAACCGTCGCAAGCCGTGGCACAGAAATTAATCCAAACCCAGACGCAGGGACTCAGCCAAGTTCTCACACCGCAGCAATTTCTACAGGTGCACCTGCTGGAACTTCCGCTCAAAGACTTCGAGCAGAGGGTGAAGGACGAACTGCTCGACAACAGCGCCCTTGAAGAAGGCGACGACACCGACCGGCGCGAACAGGATTCCGACGACTGCGACGGGTTTGGGGAAGATACCAGCGGCAACACAGGCGACCAGAACGACGATGCCATGGCCGACTATCTCAATTCCGACGACACCCCCGACTACCTTCTCAACACCCAAAACGGCGAAGACGACAAAAGTTCATCCTTGCCGTTCGGCCAACATCATTCGCTCTATGAGGAACTGACGGCCCAAATAGGCGAGCACGAACTTACCGACAAGCAGAAACGCGTCATGGTATACCTTATAGGTTCGCTCGACAGCGACGGATTCCTGCGCAAAGACTCGCAGCGCCTCAGTGACGAAATGGCCATTTACCACAACATCGAAGTCACGCCCGAGGAAATCGACAAGCTGACAGACGTGATGCAGACCTTCGAGCCGCGCGGAATAGGAGCACATGACCTTCAGGAATGCCTCATGCTGCAACTTTCGGCCGAGGACTACACTTCCCCCTGCAAGCAGCTCTCACTGCAAATCATAGGGAAATACTACGACGACTTCATACACAAGCGCTGGGAAAAGATTGTCGCACGGCTGGGAATAAGCATGGACAGGATGCGGCACGCTGTAGCTGAGATACGTCGCCTCAACCCTCGCCCTGGAAGCGCTCTGAACGAAACGATGCCAAGCGCTGCACAGGAAATAACGCCCGATTTCAGAGTGGAGAATGATACTGACGGGAATCTGCATGTATACCTCAACGAAGGCGAAGTGCCTGCGCTGAGAATAAGCCGCTCGTTCCGCAACACTATAGCCGAATACACAGGCCGCCGCACAAAGCTCACCCGGCAACAGAAAGACACCTATATCTACACAAAGCAGAAAGTGGAATCGGCAAAAGTATTCATTGACGCAGTGAACCGCCGCCGCCGCAACATGCTGGCTACAATGGAGGCTATTGTCGATATGCAGAAAGACTTTTTTTCCGAAGGCGATGAGGCAATGCTCCACCCGATGATTCTGCGCGACATAGCCCGGCGCACCGGACTCGACATTTCCACGGTGTCGCGCGTCAGCAACAGCAAATACGTCGAAACCGAATTCGGCGTATTCCCACTAAAATTCTTCTTCAACGACAAATTCACTACACCCGACGGCGATGTCCACTCCACGGCAGCCATCCGCAAAGCACTTGCCGAAATCATAGATTCGGAAGACAAGAACAATCCTTATCCCGATGAAGTTCTTGCCGACATGCTCAAGCAGAAAGGGTTTCCCGTGGCACGCCGCACAGTGGCAAAATACCGTATGCAACTTGGCTTGCCCGTTGCACGTCTGAGAAAATGATGAACAAATACCTCATACAGGTCGCAAGGGTTATTTCGGTGCTTTTCACACCATTCTACTTCCCCGTAATAGCATTCATAGCGCTGATGCTTTTCAGCTACATGAGCCTTCTGCCCACAAGCGTCAAATTGACGGTGCTTGTGATAGTCTACGCGTTTACCGTGGTACTGCCATTGCTTTCCATATACCTCTACCGCAAGATAAACGGTTGGACGCGGCTCAAGGCTAGCCATCGCCCGCGCCGTATGGTGCCATACATACTGAGCATGGCGTGCTACGGATGTTGCCTATATGTCATGACCCGCATGCGGATGCCGCATTTCATGAACGGAATACTCGTGGGAGCACTGGCAATACAATTAGTATGCACCATAATAAACCGCTGGTTCAAAATCAGCACCCACTCGGCCGCAGCAAGCGGTGTGGTAGGCGCACTGCTGGCATTTTCACTGATTTTCTCATTCGACCCCACCTGGTATCTGTGCCTTGCCATTCTCATGGCCGGTGCAGTAGGCACGAGTCGCATCGTGCTACGTCAGCACACCATTTCGCAGGTTGGCCTAGGCACGCTTGTTGGCTTCATCTGCGGCATGCTTAGCATTCTATACGTTTAAACAATATATTATGAAACCATTAGTAAGTATAATAATGGGAAGCACGAGCGACCTTCCCGTAATGGAAAAAGCCGCAGCCGAACTCAACTCCATGCAGATTCCTTTTGAGATGAATGCCCTTTCGGCTCACCGTACCCCAGAAGAAGTGAGCGAGTTTGCCAAAGGCGCCGAAGCACGCGGCATAAAAGTCATAATAGCCGGCGCAGGCATGGCTGCTGCCCTTCCTGGAGTGATTGCAGCCCACACCACGTTACCGGTAATAGGAGTGCCCATAAAGGGAATGCTCGACGGGCTCGACGCACTGCTGTCGATTGTGCAGATGCCGCCAGCCATACCTGTGGCTACGGTAGCCGTCAACGGAGCTCTTA
>CAVFSQ010000230.1:0-2786 GCA_963625145.1 Bacteroidaceae bacterium
GCCGTACTGCTCTTGCGTCAGTTTCAGCGTAAGCGTTCCGGCGCTTAACGATGCCGGTATGCTTTTTCCATCAACTTTCGCTGAAGCTTTTTTTGCTGTGAGGGGCGCAGGGATGCTAATTTCGCTGGCGCCGCTTGCATACAGCCGGTAATGGGTGCTGCTTCCGTTTACCGGGCCGAACGTTATGTTATCGAGTTGCTGGTCGGCAAATTTGTAGCTTTTGCCGTCGGCAATGATTCCGTTGCATTTTTGTCCGTAGAATGCGCACAGGCGGTTGCCCTTGATGTTGAAGGCCATCGACAAGCGTCCGGTATAGGTTATTTTGTGCCCGTTGATTTTTGCATTTTTCAGCGCGATGGTGTCGGAAGGCAGCGGGTTGTTTTTCAAGATTTCGGCATCGTAGGTGTCGTTGCGCGAGAAGTTTCCGTCCCAAGTCTCGACATGTGTGCGGTAATGGTTTACAACCATTGTAGCTCCGTTCGGGAACGACGAGACAAAATAAGGTGTGGTGCGCGAAAGGTATGCCGGATTGTCGTTCGTGTTTTCGAACACCCCGGTAGCGGGATATGCTCCTATTGCATTGAGTACCTCAAACATGTTGCGGCTTTCGTAGCCGAGACTCATGCTTTGGTCATCGCGCAGGCGGCAGCCAAGGAAACATGCCTTGCCGCCGTTGGGATAGTCTTTGGCGGTGCCTATTGTCTCGCCGCAGCATGTTGCCGCCACGCTGCTGCCTTTGGCTTCGACCGGGTAGATGCGGTCTACGATGAAGTCGGTGAGTATGTTTTGCGGCGCTACGTTTTTCAGAAGTCCGGTGAATTCGATTTTCTTTCCGCTTGCCGTTTCGCCGTTTTCGTTGCTGAAAGCATATTTTGCCCCGAAAATTTCCTGCCATTGTGCGCTGCAGTTCTTGCCGTCTTTGTCGAGCATTGGCGGCATGCTGAGCCATAATACTTTCCCTCCGGCATTTAGGAAGTTTTGGATGAACTCAAGTTCTCCTTTTTCGGGGAAAGACTCGAAAAGTACGGCGAGCGTGCCGTATTCCTTTTCGGCTACCTTGAGTTTGCCCTGCGGTGTAAGGGTTCCCGTCTTCAGAAGCATGTCGCTGGTGAGGTAGTTTGCGTAGCCGTATTGTGTGAGCCAGCTGCCGAAGCGCGGGTCAACTGCCACGAGGTTCATTGGGTAAATCATCAGCACATCTATGTCGCGGTGCACGTTATCGGTAATCAGCCGGATGTTTTCGGGCGGTTCGCAACCGTAGGCATAGTTTATGGCCATGCGTCTTTCGTTGCTTGCGGCTGGCATTCCCCAAGCCGCGGCATAGGCGTTGGGTATTTTGTTTACAACTCCTATTGAAGCGGCCATTGCTGCGCCGTAGTAGTTGCGGTCGAGCCATCCGCATTCACAGAAGTCATTTCCGGTTGGCTGCAGGTATTCCCCCCATTTAAAGTAGTCGTAGCATGCGGCCGAAGCCTGATGTACGGTGTTGCTCCAAAGGAAGTTGGGCGTGTATTCGTAGTTGGCGTAATAGTTGTTGGGCCTGTCGGGGGTTATCCACTTGTCTATTGCCGGCGATTCGGCCCAAGAGGAATGTGCACCAGTTGGGAAAACGCGCTTGAACAGTTTCTCTCCGTACTGTTTCGCTTCAACAAAAAGTTTCACCACATGGTTGTTGAGCAGGCGGTAGTAGTTGTCGCGCATAAGGTAAGTGCGTTGTGTGTCTTCGGGTTTGTCACCGAGCACGTATTCTGTGTTGATTACCGAGTATACGTTAGGCTTGTAAATGGGCGGCTGGCACACGAAGTAGAGCATGTAGCGCTCGTCGAAAGGCATGCCAGTCTTTTTCTCGAATTCGCGTCCCATGCTTTCGGTGTAGAAACGCTCGTTGAACTGGCCGTCTTCCTGGTGGGCAAAGTAAATCCAGTCTTGCTGTATGTGCATCTCGTCGCAGTAAAGCGAGCGGAGGTCCACTCCCGCATTGCGGTATTTTTCAAGCAGGCCTTTCAGGAAAGGCAGGGCATCGTCGGCAAAGTAGTCTATTTCCTGCGTTTCGTATTCCAGCAGCACAAGCACGTTATTATAGCTTGGGTGCGCGGGTTCTTCTCCGAAAATCCTCAGGCGTCGTTGCGGAATTGTGCCGTCTGCTGCTCCCACCGAATCGATTACTTCCCAATTTACGTTGTTGAGCCTTACGATGTCGTCGGGATTCACGGCCACTTTTGCATGGCTCAGTTCCTTGCCCTTGAAGGCGTATGCTCTTACGGTGCGAAGCTTTACGGGTGTTTCGCCTTTGTTGTTGGTCCAAGTGAGCTGCTGCCACGTCTGCAGGCTGAACTTCCCGTTTCTTGTATTGCGCATTCCCACCTTGAAGGCAAGCCATTTGCCTGTGTTGCCGGTTTGGTTGCGGTAGGCCTGGCCCAACTCAAGCGGGCTGAGAAGGCTCAGCTGCAATCCGGCACCGGCATTCTTTTTCATGTACCGGCTTATCTTTGCTATGCAGCCTACGTACTCGTCCATGTCGGGCGTCAGCTTGCGCTCGGTGTTCTTGTCGTCGCGGTATTGGCGGAAGAACTCGTCGAATGCCACGGTAATGTAGTCGGCGTGCGAGGCTTTGGCCTGTTCGGCTGCTGTCTTCAGATTCAAGGTGCTTTTGTTTAGCCCTGTGGTGTTGTCGATTTCCTTTTCGGGCGAATTGGCAAGGTCGCGCAGTTGCTGGTCATTGGTGAGTATGAATGTCTGGGCTTTTGCTTCAGATGCAAAAAAAAGCAAAAATACGCAAGCGGCAA
>CAVFSQ010000231.1:0-2774 GCA_963625145.1 Bacteroidaceae bacterium
GACCCCTCGACGCGCCTCGTACACTTCATCGGCAAGGACAACATCGTGTTCCACTGCATCGTGTTCCCCGCAATGCTCAAGGCCGAAGGAAGCTACATACTCCCCGACAACGTGCCGGCCAACGAGTTCCTCAACCTCGAAGACGACAAGATATCCACATCGCGCAATTGGGCGGTGTGGCTCGACGAATACCTCAAGGATTTCCCCGGCAAGCAGGATGTGCTGCGCTATGTGCTCACGGCCAACGCCCCCGAAACCAAAGACAACAACTTTACGTGGAAAGACTTCCAGGCACGCAACAACAACGAACTGGTGGCAGTCTACGGCAACTTCATCAACCGCGCCATGGTGCTCACATGGAAGTACTACAACGGCCAGGCACCCGCGCAAGGCGAACTCACCGACTACGACCAGCAGACCATAGCCGAATTCACCACGGTGAAAGCCGACGTTGAACGCCTGCTCGAGAACTTCCGTTTCCGCGATGCACAGAAAGAAGCCATGAACCTCGCACGCATCGGCAACAAATACCTCGCCGACTGCGAGCCGTGGAAACTGCAGAAAACCGACCCCGAACGCGTCAAGACCATAATGAACATCTCGCTGCAACTGGCCGCAAACCTCGCCATAGCATTCGAGCCCTTCCTGCCGTTCAGCAGCCGCCGTTTGCGCGAAATGCTCAACATGACAGAATTCAACTGGAACGACCTCGGCTCAACCACTCTCATTTCCGAAGGACACCAACTGGCAAAAGCCGAACTGCTGTTCGAGAAAATAGAAGACGAAGCCGTAAACGCGCAAGTTGCCCGTCTTGAAACAATAAAGAAAGAACGCGAAGCGCTGGAAGCAAAGCCCGAACCGCAGAAAGCAACCACCGAATTCGAAAACTTCGAAAAACTCGACATACGC
Organism: Bacteroidaceae bacterium; assembly: GCA_963625145.1. Lineage (GTDB taxonomy): Bacteria > Bacteroidota > Bacteroidia > Bacteroidales > Bacteroidaceae > UBA6398. The sequence continues at coordinate 910 of CAVFSQ010000231.1, forward strand.
GTCGGCACGGTGGAAGACTGCGTAAAAGTGGAAAAAAGCGACAAACTCCTGAAACTTACCATAAACGACGGCTGCGGCACACGCACCATCGTGAGCGGCATAGCAAAGCACTACAAGCCCGAACAGCTCAAGGGCAAACAAGTTTGCTTCATTGCCAACCTGCCGCCTCGCAAGCTGCGCGGCATCGAAAGTCAGGGCATGATACTTTGCTCCGAAAACAGCGACGGCACACTGGGCTTCGTAACCGTAGACCGCGCCACGGCCAACGGCTCAGGCGTAAAGTAAAGTCAGGAACAATGAAAAAAGCCATAATCCCCCTGCTTGCCGCTGCACTGGCATGGCTTGCCCCCAGCAACACTCGGGCCGCAGAAGTGCACCCGGCCGACAACGGAAAAGCACTCGTGAACCCCGGCATGGGATGGACCATGCATTTCTACTCCAACCTGCTGGTGAACTACGGCTCACAGCTCTCGCCACACGACGTACTTGACGATTTTCCCGGACTCAGCACAGTGTATCTGCGACTCCCCTGGGCCTTTCTGCAACCCGGAGAAACAGAATTCAGCTGGGAAATAATAGACACGCCGGCACAGCGGTGGATACAGGCCGGCAAGAAGGTGGCTTTCCGCGTTACAGCCACGGAAAACTGGATGCAGAGCGCCACACCCGAATGGGTATACGGTGCAGGAGCAAAGTACTATGAAGTGGACGGATTCAAGGAGCCAGAATACGACGACCCTGTATTCCTCAAGAAACTTGATTCCTTTTTGGCCGAAATGGCCCGCAGATACGACGGGAATCCCAACGTAGCCTTTATCGACATTGGCCATTTCGGCATGTGGGGCGAAGGGCATACCGTGCTCACTACTCCCAAACACGGGAAGAAATGGGGCTTCAAGACACAAAAGAAGATAATCGACCTTTACTGCAAGCACTTCAAGCACACGCAGCTGGTGATTTCCGACGACTTTGCCGGGCACGACGCACCCGTGGTCCACTCTCCCATCATCGACTATGCCTTGTCAAAGGGAGTGTCACTGCGCGACGACAGCATCCTTGTGCAGCAACCGCCACGCCATTGGTATCACAGCGGTATGGCCGGACTATTCTGGCCCACCATGCCTGTAGTGCTCGAACACGAACACCTGCAAGGCGCCGTAGAACGCGGCTCATGGAACAAGGAACTCCTTCTGAAATCGGTGGAAGAGTATCATGCCTCGTATATGTCTATACACGGCTGGCCGCGAGAGGAACTTGACATGAACCGCGACATAATCGACCGCATCAACCTGCGCCTGGGCTATCGCCTTCAAAACGTTGAAACCCAATGGCCCGACACAATCCGCAAAGGCGAGCCGTTCACCATTGCCAGCACGTGGCGCAACGCTGGAGTAACCCCATGCTACGGTGGAGGATATGTGTGCTTCACCCTAAAGGACAGCCTTGGCGGAGTGGTATCGGCAATAGTGGACGAGACGCTGAACGTGCGCGAATTGCCCGTAGGCGCTCCCGGAGAAGCACAGACCGTGCCCCTCAAAAGCCGCTGCACCGTGGCCAGCAAATTCACCAACACATTCGGAACATTCTCCCGTTCGTGCCCTACCGGAACCTTTGACCTGTACGTCTCGGTAGGCATGGCCGACGGTACACCGGTAATAGCCCTGCCATACGACGGAGACGACGGACACCACCGCTACCGCCTCGGCAGCATAACCCTAACGGAATAAAGCAATCTAGAGACCGAAAAAGGTCTATTGTAATTAAAAAACCAAATTTTTCATGACTGCAACAATGCATCACCGAAATCACTCATACAGTTGGCTTAATTTGCTGAATATCACTATATGCTATGTAGCGTAATGAAG
>CAVFSQ010000232.1:0-2766 GCA_963625145.1 Bacteroidaceae bacterium
CACTACGGCGGTGTGGGGCTCGAGTTCGTTGATTACTTTGCTTATTTTCTGTATGCTGTCGTAGTCGGGGCGTTCCTTGTTGATGAGACTTAAGCCGCGCGAGAGGCAGCGCTTGCACGACGTGAAATCGTAGCGTGAATAGTAAAGCTCTGACAGTTTCAGCAGCAGCGCTCCCTTTTCCACGCCGTTGCGCGTGGATTCCGACACTCCCTTTTCGTAGGCTTCGATGGCCTTCACGGTGTCGCCTTCCGTGAGCAGAATGTTGCCGATGGCGCAGTAAATCTGGTCGCAGTATTTTATGTTCTTCGACTTCTTTGCCATGCGGTTGAGGCGCCCCAGCATGGCTTTGCTTTTGCTTTTCGACACCACTTCGGCCTGCATCACACGGGCGTTGAGCTGCACTTCGTAGGGCGGGCTTTGCCTGATAGTTTTCGACAGCTCCCTGTATGCCTGCTTTTTGTCGCCGGCAAGGCTGTGGATTTGTGCCAGCAGGAAGTGCAGACGTGCCTTGGCCGAAGCTCCGCGCACGCTTTTTGCCATTTTCTGCAGGTAGGGTAGCGCTTCGGTGTATTTCTTCTGCCGTGTGTAGTAGTCGGCGTAGGCGGCGTTGAGTGCGGGCAGTGCGGAGTGGGGCACGCTGTCACGCCCCAGCTTGTTGCGGAAGATGTCTTCGGCGTCGTAGAACCAGTCGAGTTCGCTGTAGCATGCTGCGAGCCATGCGCGGCTTTCGGCAAGCACGTCGGGCTCGGCGGCATACAGGCGGTTGATGTAGGAGAAGGTGGAAGCCGCCTCAATGAAATCGCCTTTGCGGAACTGCGACACTCCCATCAGCATCCAGGCGTTTTTCAGGAAGGGGTTGTATTCCTTGCGTGCCAGCATGTTTTTCTGCTTGGCCGTGCGGCGCTTGGCGCGGTTCACTTTTGGCTTGCGCTTTATGGAGTGGTTCTTGATGGCCTTTTCGCATTTTGTCACTGCGGTTTCGAAGTTCGACTTTCCTATCTGCGCCGTAGCCTTGTTGCTCACGGCAAACACGGGCAGCATTTCGGTGAAGTTGTCCTTGTTGCCCTGGTCTTGCGCCTGCACGCCGGTTTTGTAGGCTTCGTGGCCGTTGAAGTAGGTGTTGTAGCGTGCGGTGAAGGAGTGGTAGAAGCGCGTTACCGGCGTGTTCTGGCTTGTGGAGCACGAGCACACCGCCCCCCAGGCCATAACCAGGGTACATATTATATATATTGTATAGCGCTTCACTGTCTGCCGGATTTTTCGGGGAAAGCCGCTGCTGCCTGTCGTGGGGCAGGGCGGCAATGCCGCTTTCGTATAACGGCAAAATATGGCGGTTTATTTTGTTGTAGGCTTATATTTTATATCTTTGCAGACGAAGAATATTATTCACTGACAAAATTTGATATACATTATGAAAAAACATCTTAAGGTATTGGGCAGCCTGCCCATTGCAGGCATAGCGGCGCTCACGCTTGTGTCGTGCGGCAAAGGCGGTGCCGACAGTGCCGGACTTACCGGCGCTCTGGCCGACGGGGCGTGGAATTCCTCGCAGTGGATTTCGGCTGCCGATGCGCCTGTGGTTACGGGAACCGTGACCGGGGCCAACGAAAGGGCTGCCGACGGCGCCAGCTGGTTTTTGTCTACACTGAAAAACGAACGCAAGGTGGTTTCCGCCAAGTGGATGACCAGCGGACTGGGAGTGTACGAGCTGTATGTAAACGGGAAGCCGGTGGGCCGTGAAGTGCTCAAGCCCGGTTTCACGCACTACGCCAAGACCAAGCGTTCGTTTACCTACGACATAACGAAGCTCATTGTCACCGCGGGGGGCAAGGAAAACGTTTTCGCGGTGCAGAGCACTCCGGGATGGTGGGCCGACAAGATTATCACCCCCCACGGCAGCAACGGCATGCTGGGCAAGAAGCCAGCGTTCCGCGGAGTGGTGGAGCTGACATATTCCGACGGCAGCAAGAAGCTCTACGGCACCAACACCACCGACTGGAAAGCAGGAGTTGCAGGGCCCGTGAAGCATGCCGCCATCTTCGACGGTGAGGAATACGATGCCCGCGAACTGCCGGGATACAGCACTCCCGAAAAGCTCTCTACGCCCGAGGTGAACAACGAGTTTCACGGAGACATACTCCCCACGGGCGGCGCCGAGATTTACCTTCGCCACGACCTGGCCATAGCGCCTGTGAAGATGTACACCTGGGAAACCGTGAAGGGAGCCACATCGGATGCCTACGGAACTGTGGTGGTGAAAAAGGAATACAAGGACGGCGAGCAGATAGTGCTTCACCCGGGCGAGAACCTTGTGGTTGACTTCGGGCAGAACGCCGCCGCAGTGCCTTCGTTTGTGTTCAGCGCCAAAGAGGGCACCGTGCTCACATGCCTCCCCTCCGAACTGCTCAACGACGGCAACGGAGCCAAGAGCCGCGGCATGGACGGCCCCGAGGGAAGCGTTCACCGCCAGAACCTGCGCGCACACAACATCGGGATGAAGCTGATTTACACCTTCGCCGATTCGGGCAAGCCCGTGCCGTTCATGCCCACCAGTACTTTCTACGGCTACCGTCTGGTTTCGGTTACCGCCACCGGCGATGTCACCATCAAGAGCATCCGCTCGGTGCCAGTTACGTCGATAGCAAAAGAAATGGAAACCGGCACCATCACCACGGGCAACGAACTTGTGAACAAGTTGATCTCAAACACCGCGTGGGGGCAGCGCTCAAACTACCTCTCCGTGCCCACCGACTGCCCGCAGCGCAA
>CAVFSQ010000233.1:0-2736 GCA_963625145.1 Bacteroidaceae bacterium
CCATAAACATGCCATAAAACCTGAAGCAATGATTTCGTTTGGGCAATTACGCAAGAGATTGTCGACAAATAAGGACGGGAAGACAGTAGTCAAGAATTTCGGCTACCTGATGCTTCTGCAGATAGCCGGCTATGTGTTTCCTTTCATAACCATGCCCTATCTGGCCCGTGTCATTGGCGCCAATGGTTTTGGAAAGATAGCCTTTGCCAGCGCCATTATCTGCTGGGTGCAGACCGTAGCTGACTGGGGATTCAACTACACGGCAACGCGCGATGTGGCACAAAACCGCGACAATGCCGACAGGGTGTCGGAGATATTCTCCAATGTGCTTTGGTCTCGCTTGGTGCTCACGCTGCTTGCTCTCGTCATCCTGCTGGCTGCTATAGCCGTCGTGCCCTCTTTTCGTGCCGATGCCGACATCATCCTTGTCACGTTCATCATGGTGCCCGGACATATCTTTTTCCCCGACTGGTTTTTCCAGGCGCTGGAGCGAATGAAGTATACCACGATGATGAACCTTGCCATAAAATTTGTTTTCACCATCTGCGTGTTTCTTTTCATCAAGCAGCCCGGCGACTATATCATCCAGCCTCTGCTCTCGTCTGTCGCTTTCGTGTTGTGCGGATGTTATTCTCTTTGGCTCATACTGGGCAAGTGGAGCTACACGCTCAAGTCGCCAAACTTCAAAAAGATTCTGCATACCATCAAGGGCAGTATGGATGTATTTATCAACAACCTCATGCCCAACCTCTACAACAGTTTTTCGGTGATGCTTCTAGGTTCCATGGCCGGAGCCACAGCCAATGGACTCTACGACGGCGGCAACAAGTTTGTGAGCATCACCTGCAACTTTCAGAATGTGCTGTCGCGCGTGTTCTTCCCCTTCCTGTCGCGCAGGATAGACAAGTCGGCCTTCTTTGCCAAAATCAATATGTTTTCGGGGGCTGCAGTTGCAGCTGTGCTGTTTGTCTTCGCCCCCTTGATTGTAGATTTGTTCCTGGGTGCTGAGTTTGCCGGCTCTGTACCTGTGCTACGCATATTGGCTGTGAGCATCATCTTTCTGGTGCTTTCCACCACATACGGCACCAACTATCTCATCTTGATACACAAAGAACGTCAGCTGCGCAACATTACCGGCGCTTGCTCCCTCATCGGCATGCTTGCTGCCTATCCGCTTATTTCCCATTTTTCCTATATGGGCACGGCCTACACGGTTTTCCTCAGCCGCATGCTACTAGGGCTGGGCGTAATGGTATATGCTAAATATGAAATGTATAAACGCAAAGCATAAAACTTTTCCATCATGTACAAATACCGATTTTCTATATTTACAGCCACATACAACCGGGCTGAAATGTTGCGCGAAGTAGCGCAATATGTTATTAATCAGTCGTTTATTGGGGGTATGAATGGATAATTGTATCTGACGGCTCCACCGACAACACCGTCGAAGTGGTGGAGGAAATAAAGCGGCAGACCGACATCCCCATCAAGTTTGTCAACAACAGGGAGAACCGCGGCAAGCATGCCGCCTGGCGCGATGCCACACGACTCTTCGAGGGCAGGTATATCTGCTGCGCCGACGATGACGACCCCATCAGTCTTGACATGCTTACGGTCTTCGACCGCTACTGGCAGGAACTCGAGAAGTCACCCGACTACGACAAGTTCTCTAAGAAGGTGGATGCATGCTACGTGGTGGCTGCCGTGAAGGATGTGCTGAAGGTATGCCCCAAGGGCGCAACGCTGGTGATAGAGTCAACCATAAGCCCGGGCACCATCGACAGGTACGTGCGCCCCGTTATAGCCGAAGCCGGCTTCGAGCTGGGCAGCGACATCAACCTCGTGCATGCCCCCGAGCGCATCATCCCCGGCAATATGGTATACGAACTGCTCCACAACAACCGCACCATAGGAGCCGACAGCCGCGAAGTGGGCGAGAAGGTGAAAGGCTACTACGCTTCGTTCTGCCAGGGCGAAATAGTGGTTACCGACATACGCACGGCCGAGATGACTAAGGTGGTGGAAAACACCTTCCGCGCCGTGAACATAGCCTTTGCCAACGAGCTGGCGCGCATCTGCCGCCACGACAATATGGACGTCTACGAAATAATACGCATCTGCAACATGCATCCCCGCGTCAACATACTGCAGCCCGGGCCCGGCGTGGGAGGGCACTGCATATCGGTGGACCCGTGGTTCCTGGTGGGCGACTACCCGCAGCTGGCAAAGGTGATAGACGAATCGATGAAGACTAACGACTCGCAGCCTACCTTCGTGCTCAACCGCATATACGAGATAATGCGCGAAAACGGCATCACCGACAACCGCCGCGTGGGCCTCTACGGACTCACCTACAAGGAAAACGTCGACGACTTCCGCGAGTCGCCCTCGCTGCAGCTGCTCGAAGCGCAGGACCGCCACCTGGCACGACAGCTGAAATGCTACGACCCCTTCCTCGAAAAGCAGAAGATAGCCGAAAACCAGTATGCCGACTTCGGCGAATTCCTCAGCGGCATCGACATGGTGGTGATAATGGTGAAGCACGACCACATCAAGCAGAATTTCGATGCCATCCGCGGAAAAGTGGTGCTCGACTGCTGCAATATCTGCCCCAAAGACATGGAGCGGGTATACCACATCTGAAAGAATCCGCGCGCATGGCGAAGATGCCAGTCTAAACCCTCAGAACCTGCGGGGCTGAATGCCTGTGAAAAATTGCCGTGCCATGTGCGC
>CAVFSQ010000234.1:0-2644 GCA_963625145.1 Bacteroidaceae bacterium
CTATTGTCCGATAAAGGCTTCATGCACATGCTGCCGTCGGTGTTGTGCGCTCTTCATCTTATCACTAAGCTCACCAACACCATCCTCATTGGGCTAACAGCTACCCCAGACATTCTCAGTGATGACTTTGGCTGTATGGGCTTACCTATCCGCAACGTCCTGCCTACCCCAATTTACGCCTACCGGGCGAAGCAGCTCTACATGGCACACCGCGGTTCTCTCGATTACTTCCTTGACCAAGAGAAGTTCCCCGGCCGCACCATCGTTCTCTGCCGGACAGCTACCGAAGCCGAAGAGTTGACCAACAAGTATGAGAACAGCGCTCTGCTGGTCAGCCGCTCGAACGACTGCTACTGCGCCGAAACTATGGTTCCGTTGCGCAAATACATCGCGCACCACGAATCTATCCCCGAGTATTACGAAGTTTCCATGGGTGATGCGAAGTTGAAAAGAAAGATCGATATTCTTTTTACAACCACTACGATGCGGGAGGGGGTTACGTTAAAAGAAAAGAGCGGGGTGCGTAACGTCATCTGTATGATTCCCGACAAGTTGCACGTTATCCAGTTTGTCGGGCGTTGTAGGTATGATGTGGATATGCTGGCGGTGCTGGACACTGAGTCCTATAACACAAAAGAACCTTCGCAGTATATCGCAAACGAGCATCTTGCTTTCCGGCACTTCTTGCTGGGCGATAGTGATGCGTGGTTTGACGGGCTGGAGCATATTGTGCGGGGCGCGGTCAAGGATGTGCGGCGGATCGATGCTACTGGCGGCACTGCTAACTTTGCGGCGCTGGTGCGCGATAAATATGCCGAGCAGAAGGTGCGGGGCGAGTCTAAACACGAACTGGTGCTGGCTGCCAAACAGTGCGGCCTCTTTGTACGCTACAACCTCGCTCCCACATTCAAGAGTGTCGTGCAGATCCTTACTGATTATATGGGCTACGCCGTAACGCAGAAGCGCGAACCCGGTGGCGGTGACCGCTACTGGTGGATAACGGGCGGGCGTAGGTAAAAGATATCCCAACTTGGGATATCTATCCAATGCTCACCCACAACGGTCATTCAATATGGTATAATTAAAATAGAAATGTCCATAACTTAATAATGCCCGCACAAGCGGGAAACAGGGAGGAAATCAGATGAGCGAAACTAGCATCATGAACATCCAGGGTGTTGACTGCTACGAGCTGAACGGCGTAGCTTACCTCAAGCTAGAGGCCGTGGCGAGAGGGCTAGGGTTTACGACCGTTGCCACTTGTGGCAACGAGGTTGTGCGTTGGAACCGGGTGCGCAAATATCTCGCAGAATTTGGCGTGCCCACTTGTGGGCACGGAAGCTACATCCCCGAAAACATCTTCTACCGTCTGGCAATGAAGGCAAAGAACGAAGTGGCTGAGCGCTTTCAAGCTAAGGTTGCCGACGAAATCATTCCCGCAATCCGCCGCACCGGCTCTTACTCTGCAATGCCCACTGACTACCTTACTGCGCTAAAGGCACTGGTCGCAGCCGAGGAAGAACGTGTGCGACTGGCCGCCGAGAACAATGAGATGGCCCGAAAGCTCTGTTCGCTGATGCAGTGACCGCCTCGCCCACCTCCATCCTCGTCGGTGATCTTGCCAAGCTGCTCAAGCAGAACGGTGTGAATATCGGTCAGCAGCGGCTCTTTAATAAGCTGCGCGAGGACGGGTATCTAATGAAGCAGCGCGGCGTGTCGTGGAATATGCCGACCCAACGCAGCATGGAGGCCGGGTGGTTCGAGATCCGCGAGAAAACAGTTAAGACCTCGGCGGGTATTGATAAGATCGTAAAAACACCAATGATTACTGGCAAGGGGCAGATGTACTTTGTGAACAAATATGCGCCATTACAACCAGAACGAAAGGGATAGATCCTTATCCGCCCAGGTTGAATTTTTTATAAAAGGAGTTTTATATGAACGAAATGCAAATCATCACCGCAACAACTAACCAACCCACTATTTCCGGGCGTGAGCTGCACGCGAAACTGGAAGTCGAGACACCGTATCACAAGTGGTTTCCGCGCATGTGCGAGTACGGATTCACTGAAGATCAGGACTATTTTACGGAGGACAAAATTGTCCGCCGTGCCGATGGGGCCACGATGCCCCAAACGCAGCACGACCACCAGCTTACCATCGATATGGCAAAGGAAATCTGTATGCTTCAGCGCAGCGAACAAGGCAAGGCTGTGCGCCGCTACCTTCTCGACATCGAAAAACAGTGGAACACGCCGGAAGCTGTGATGAGCCGTGCGCTCCGAATGGCGGACGCCAAGCTTGCCGAACTAAATGGCAAGATGACTCTGCTAGAAGCTGAGAACAAGGCTCTACTCCCAAAGGCGGAGTATCATGACGAGGTGTTAAACAAGCCCGGTCTGATCTGCACCTCTACCATTGCCAAAGATATTGGTCTCAGTAGTGCCGCGAAGCTGAATAAAATACTCAGCGACCACAATATCATTTATCGTGACGGCTCGGGCACTTGGAAGACATACGCGAAATACGAGTATCTGATGAAGGACGGTTACGCGGACTACCAGAGCTACACTGGCGCGAACACGCACCCTATTCTAAAATGGACTGAAAAGGGTCGCAAGTGGTTGTTCGAGAAAGTGCAGGC
>CAVFSQ010000235.1:0-830 GCA_963625145.1 Bacteroidaceae bacterium
CCTTTGCAATGTTTTTAGAGAAAGCATTGCCGCAGGGCGATATACATATTATAAATGGGACTATTACAGGAAAGACTAAAGAAATACGACCTTCCACAGCAATATATGGCGAAAGGCGTATATCCATATTTCCGCGAAATTGACGGAAAACAGGATACCGAAGTTAATATGGGCGGACACAAAGTGCTGATGTTTGGCAGTAATGCTTATACAGGGCTCACGTCTGACCCTCGTGTTATAGCTGCAGGCGTAAAGGCCTTGGAAAAATACGGCTCCGGGTGTGCCGGTTCGCGCTTTCTGAATGGAACGCTCGACCTTCACGTGCAACTCGAGAAAGAACTCGCTGAATTTGAAGGCAAGGACGAAGCTCTCTGTTTCTCCACGGGCTTCAGTGTCAACAGTGGCGTTGTTTCGTGTCTCACCGGGCGTGACGACTATATCATTTGCGATGACCGCGACCATGCTTCAATCGTAGACGGCCGCCGTATGTCGTTCTCCACATGTCTTAAATACAAGCACAATGACATGGAAGATTTGGAGAAGTTGCTGAAGAAATGTCGTCCCGAAGCTGTCAAACTCATTGTTGTCGATGGCGTATTCTCTATGGAGGGCGACCTTGCTAATCTTCCGGAAATTATACGGCTGAAACATAAGTACAATGCTACCGTCATGGTTGATGAAGCCCATGGCTTGGGTGTATTCGGTAAGCAGGGACGCGGTGTTTGCGACCATTTCGGGCTTCGCGATGAAGTTGACTTGATTATGGGAACTTTCAGCAAGAGTCTTGCTTCGATAGGCGGCTTCATTGCGTCGGACAAATACATAATCAA
>CAVFSQ010000235.1:840-2613 GCA_963625145.1 Bacteroidaceae bacterium
GTGACACGCCGGCTGCAACGGCTTGTGCAATGGAGGCTCTGCATATCATTAAAAGTGAGCCCGAGCGCATAGAGCGCCTATGGGACGTTACCAATTATGCTTTGAAGCGGTTCCGTGACAGCGGATTCGAGATTGGCGCGACAGAATCTCCGATTATCCCGCTTTATGTGCGCGATGTTGACAAGACTTTCCTCGTTACGCGTCGGGCATTTGAAGAAGGGGTGTTCATAAACCCGGTGATTCCGCCCGCATGTGCGCCTCAGGATACGCTTGTGAGGTTTGCCCTCATGGCAACCCATACTAAAGACCAAGTGGATTTCGCTGTAGAAAAACTGCTGAAGGTATTCAAGGAACTTGATATTATAAAGTAATCCATTTGTTGCTATGCCGAAACCGGTCATGGCACAAAAGTGATGCTTCAAATTAAAAACAATACCGGCAATACGCTCATACGCATGCCGGTCTTGTTTTTCTCCCATCAGGCATTATGAAACAAGGCGTGTGGGCTTATAACTTTTTATTGTCGGAAGATACGCCACGGCGCATGCAGTGCATAGTATATTTCCTGGAAAATCCCGAAGATTGCCATCGAGTGTGTGGGCCAATAGGGAGGGCGTGTTTTAAGTTTTAAGGGAAGTAACTTAAAGTTGATTGTCTTCAACGCCGTAGCAATTGTCTTCCTCGCGTATGCCCTGCTTTTTATGCCTAGCGCATGTTTGTTCGAGCGCAGAAGTTTATAGTGGGCTACAATGTTTTTCCAGCGATGCATTTCAAGCGTAGCAAGACTTTTGCCGTCGGCTTTAAGCGTTAACATTGTATTGCGCAGACTGATGTTGGCCAGTAGATAATCGAATCTTGAAGCCGAAATTTTATGCGTTTCGCTTGACTCGTGCTGACGGTAATAGTAGCGTCCGTGACAGAAACAAACTTTTTGTGCGACGTAGTAGTGGCATTTTGGAGTGTTGTCGTCACTGTAAAGCCTGCATGTGTCGTCGAAGGGCAGTCGCTCGTAATATCGCCGGTGCGTAACGCACAGCCCGTGCAGCTTGCCTTCTACACAAAGCCGGAATGCTTCGTGTCCGTTAATGGTCTCTCCGCATTTGGCAGTGGGGTAAGGGCGTATGTCATTAGAAGAATGGAACATCATCAGTTCCAATACGGCTATGTCGGCACCGGTTCGGTTTATGGATTCGAGTGCGTCCTTCAATGCGTCGGGTGCAATGAAGTCATCGCCGTCTACAATTGTTATATATCTTCCGCCAGCTTCATGAAACGCTTTGATGCGGCTTTCCACTAGTCCTATGTTATATTTGTTGGCTATAACTCGCACTCTGGGGTCGGCCGCGGAATATTTGGCTATAATCTCGGCTGAAGCATCGGTAGATGCATCGTCCACAATCACAAGTTCCAGGTCGAGGAAACTCTGGCTTAGTACCGATTCTATGCTTTGCTGCAGGTATTGTTCTTCGTTATACACCGTCATAAGCACACTCACTGACGGTGTCAGCTTTTTTGCAGGCGTTTCTTGAGTATATGCCATATTTTGTTTGGTGTAAGTTTAAGTTTACGTAAGGAAAATGCTGCCGACAATCCCAATATTATTGCTCCTGCAGCATATTGTGGCGTTTCGTAGCCTGTGGCAAATACGGCAGTCGCAACAGCTACCATTACGGCTTGTATTGCTGTGGCGGTTGCAGTGGAATTGTTGATGCACAATCCATATTTGTATCGGTATACAGAAACAACCATTGCAAGGTCGGCTATGTAGGAAAA
>CAVFSQ010000236.1:0-1623 GCA_963625145.1 Bacteroidaceae bacterium
CAATTTTAACACCTCGCCTCGGTTGCAATTATGCTTTTTTTTGGGGGGGGGAGGTAAGCACTGCTAAATTTACAAGCCACTTTTTATAACCTTTATAACCTTTATAACCCATGGGCTATAAAGCCATAACCCGGCCGCGCACGAAATACGTGCGGAAGACTGCAAAACCGCTGCCGCCGGGGTTCTATTCGAAATAGAAAGTGAGCATCACCATATTGCTCTTCACGGCGCTAAGGCTTTGGGTGTAGATTTCCTTGGTTTTGTCGATAAGCGCGCTACGGTTGCGGTCAAGCAGATTGTTGAGGCCGAAACAGAACTTGATTTCGGGAATGAACTTGAAAAACGGCATATAGAAATCGCATCCCATTCCCACTTCGCCATAAACCACAAGTGGCTTGGTGAGCACTGCATCCTGCTTGTGGCCCGTCATGTCGTAACTGGGGTTAATGCCGGCCAGCAGATAAGGACGATGATTGTTGAAACGCAGCGCGCTGAATTTTATGTCGACAGGCACGGATATCACGGCCGTTTTCATCGATTCGGAATACTCGCGCTGCGACGTCTGTTCGCGAAACGTCACGTGGCGCTGCCCGAAATGAATTGTGGGCGTGGTGCGCAGGGCGAAATGCTTGCTGAGCCTCCATTCTCCCACTACACCTACACTGAACCCCAAATTGGTGCGGTCGCCCACACCGCTCCATTGCTCACCGGTTTCGGGATTGATGTATCCGTTGGTTTCAAGACCTACAGTCTGGGTATGCAAAGCGCACAGGAAGCCATAGTGAAAGGTGCGATTGTCTATATACGGTTTGTTCTGCACCTTGCGTGTCTGCGCACTGCAGGTGGCGAAGGCGGCTGCAACCAGCAGCGCAATAGTATGTCGTAAGCAAAGATTCATATCTTTATTTTCAACGCACGCCATTGCGGTTTATTGCGCCGGCGTGCAAGAGTCTTGGCGGAAATTTGCTATCTTTGCACACATCGCGGGCAAAAGCAAACTTATATCCCAGCATTGACTATGAGCGACGAAAACAACGAAACCCCCGAACAGGAATTCCACTCCGGGTACAAGCCGTCGGCGGCCGCCGACGGAGGAGCCGTGAAGCGGCTTCCCGACATGTACGAGCAATGGTTTCTCGACTATGCCAGTTACGTGATACTCGAGCGCGCCGTGCCGCACATCAGCGACGGGCTGAAGCCGGTGCAGCGCCGCATACTCTACACCATGAAGCGCATGGACGACGGCCGCTACAACAAGGTGGCCAACATCGTGGGAAAGACCATGGAGTTCCATCCCCACGGCGACGCTTCTATCTACGACGCCCTGGTGCAGCTTGGGCAAAAAAACCTGCTTGTCGACACACAGGGCAACTGGGGCAACATTCTCACCGACGACTCTGCGGCCGCCGGGCGCTACATAGAGGCGCGGCTTTCGAAATTCGCCCTCGACGTGCTGTTCAATGCCAAGACCACGGAATGGAAACTGTCGTACGACGGCCGCAACGACGAGCCTGTGACGCTCCCCGTGAAATTCCCGCTGCTGCTGGCGCAGGGAGCCGAAGGCATTGCCGTAGGACTTTCCTCAAAAATCCTTCCGCATAACTTCAACGAGCTGTGCGACGC
>CAVFSQ010000236.1:1678-2606 GCA_963625145.1 Bacteroidaceae bacterium
CGCGGCGAAGACTTCGCGCTTTACCCCGACTTTCCAACGGGCGGCTACATTGATGTGGCGCGCTACAACGACGGCATGCGCGGGGGAAACGTAAAGGTACGCGCCAAGTTCAGCAAGCCCGACAGCAAGACCATCGTAATCACCGAAATACCTTTCGGCAAGACCACACAGAGCATCATCGACTCTATTCTGCAGGCCAACGACAAAGGAAAAATCAAGATACGCAAGGTGGAAGACATGACCGCCGCAAACGTAGACATACACATACACCTTGCGCCCGGTGTGAGCGGCGACAAGACCATCGATGCCCTCTATGCCTTCACCGACTGCGAAGTAAGCATCTCGCCCAACTGCTGCGTGGTGGACGACGCCAAGCCACGGTTCCTCACAGTGAGCGACGTTCTGAAGCAAGGAGTGGAACGCACAAAGAAACTGCTGCAGACCGAACTGGAAATACGCCGCCACGAACTTGAAGAGCAGATGTTCTTCGCCTCGCTCGAAAAGATTTTCATCGAGAAGCGCATCTACAAGGAGCGGCAGTTTGAGCAGGCACCCGACATCGACGCCACCGTGGCTTTCATCGACTCGCGCCTCGAGCCTTTCAAGAGCCAGTTCATTCGCGAAGTGACGCGCGACGACATACTGCGCCTGCTGGAAATCAAGATGCAGCGCATTCTGAAATTCAACAGCGCCAAAGCCGATGAACTCATAGCCCGCACGGCCGAAGAGATGCAGGCCATCGACCGCGACCTTGCCCATATGACCGATGTGGCCGTAAACTGGTATTCCATGATAAAGGCGAAATACGGCGCTGCCCATCCGCGACTCACCGAACTGCGTTCGTTCGACACCATTGTGGCTACAAAAGTGGCGGAAGCCAACGAAAAGCTCTACATCAACCGCGCCGATGGATTCATAGGTACTGGGC
>CAVFSQ010000237.1:0-2579 GCA_963625145.1 Bacteroidaceae bacterium
CTATTGGTGCATCCACTATGAAACATCGATTTTTTCAATTGCAAAGATATGGCTATAATGCAATGGCTGCAATACCGCAAAGTGGGTATAACCATAATTAAAATGGTGATTATTGCAAAAAATGCGGTATTGTAGTCCTTTTGGGGCGGCTATTTCTTGATGAAAGTGCGCAGAATAAACCATAGATGCATTGCAGCGGCATGGAATATGCCGTAACGGTGCGACATCACGACAAAACGTTCAACAAGCGATTTGCGGTGGTTTTTTACCGTTGTGCCTCCATCGAGATAGTCGGCTACTATGGTATGCGAGTTTACCAGTGTGCGTTTCATCCTTTCGGTCCGGCGCATTATGCGTATACACCAGTCATAGTCGGCCGAAAAGCTATAGCTGAGATTGTACTTTATGTTGCGTGCAATGTCGGTGCGGGCAAAAAACGCTTGATGACATACGAGCATGCCGCCCAGGAAACAGTGCGAAGTGAGGTGCTCGGGAGGCGAAAGCCTGCGGTGGCGGATGAAGTTGCCGTTGAAATCAACAATGTCGGTATCACCGTAGATAACTCCCGTATCGCTAGAGGCGCATGCGGCAATGTGCGAAAGCACTTTTTCATTGTGGAATTTGTCACCGGCATTGAGGAAGACTATGTAGTCGCCTGTCGCCATGGCAAGGGCCTTGTTCATTGCATCGTAAATGCCCTTGTCGGGCTCGCTCACGGCATTCACTTCATGGCGCACCTCGCGTGCGTTGCGTTCCTGGTAGTGCAGGAATTCTGCCAGTGTGCCGTCGTGGGAGTTGCCGTCGATTACGAGGTGTTCGACATACGGGTAGTCCTGTTGTTCTACACTGCTTAGCGTGCGGGCTATGACATTGGCGGCATTGTAGGTGACTGTTGCCACCGTAATCTTTACGGGATTATTCATCTTTGCCTCCCGCTAGACTGTTGTAAAGTTCCGAATAACGTCGTGCCACGGCTGTTTCTGAAAATGTAGAGACAACTTTATTGCGTGCAGCTTCTGCCAGCATTGCGGCATTGCTGCCCTTCAGCGACCACAGTATGCCTTCGGCAAAGTCGGCGGCATTGCGGTATTCCGCTACATAGCCGTTTATCTTGTGATCAATCATCTGCGGTATGCCTCCCACATTGAAAGCTACGCACGGAATGCCGCACGACATAGATTCCATGATGGTATTGGGAAGGTTGTCCTGCATTGTGGGTATCATGAATAGGTTGCATGCATTGTATATGCTTATCATTTTTCTTTCGTTGGAAACATATCCGAACGAGTAGACTTTCACTGGCAGCATATCCTTCAGGGCATCGCTTTCCTTGCCAACGGCCACAACGGCAATGTTGCTGGTGAGGTCGGGATGCTGCTTGGCCAGGATATCCATAGCTTCGCAAAGATAGTCAATGCCTTTGATTTTGCTGGTCACGCGGTAGGCAGCGAACAGCAGCAGTTTCTTTCCTTGCGGCAATGCAAGCTTTTCACGGGCTTGGCTGCTGTTTGAAGGACTGTAAAGTCGTGTGTTTATGGTGTTGGGGATACTGAGCACGCACTTTCCCTCGAGCAGGGCGCTAGAACGTGCGCACTCTGCCAGCCAGTCGCTGCAGGCCACGAACGTGATGTTGGCATCGCGGTAGAGTTTCTGCTTGCGCCGGAATACGCGCCGTGAAAGGTCGTTTGCCGAACCTCCTCCGTAAAGCAACTGGCATTTGCCGCACTTGTCCTTGAACCGGTCACAGTCACCGTTGTAGTGGCAAATGCCGGTGAAGGGCCACATGTCGTGCATCGTCCATACCACAGGTTTGCCGCTTTTCAGTATTTGGGCGATGCTTTTGATTGAAAGGAATCCTTGGTTTATCCAGTGCAGATGCACGATGTCGGCCTGGCGGAAATCCTTGAGCGAAGTGATGTCTGTGCCATAGGTGGCGGCATCGGCTTCAAACAGCCGGTGGCGGCGGAAACGGTTGGCTTTCCACACTGCGATCCTTTCAAGCAGGAAATCCAGCTTTGCCCGTGTGCGGCTGCGTGGTATTTCGGCAACGGTGATGGTTTCCGTTTCCTTGTGGTTTACAAGCATTGTAGCTTTGACTCCGTTGTTTCCCAGAGCCTCGCGCAGCCGTGTCGCAGCTATAGCAGCGCCGCCGGTGTGTTCGGATGTGTTTACGATCAATACTCTCATAGCATGTTGATGGGTATGCTGCGGATTTTCAATAGTGGAAAGTACTCCCACCTAGGAATTCGCGCAGAAGCGATGTGGGCGGAAGTCCTTCGGTGGGAATTTCGCGTATGTACGACAGGAATCTCAGCAGCCTCAGTGCTTCGGAGTGCTCTTCGTAGCGTTCGTCCACTTGCAGCAGCAGAGGGAATACTATTGGTTTCAGTGCTGCAAGTTCGCAAAGCAAAGCCGAATTGAACATGGCATCGGCGTCTTCCTGGTAAGGGAAAATCCATTTGTGTTCGCCGGTTTTCACGCTTTGCCATCTGCGTATAGTTTCTTGAGCCGAATAGCCGCGGTAGTTGTAGTCGCGTACAATGCGGCGTAGCAGACGGTTGTCGGATGTGGGTATGTGG
>CAVFSQ010000238.1:0-1846 GCA_963625145.1 Bacteroidaceae bacterium
GCTTTAGAATGTGCAAACAGCCAATCATATGTCTTTTGCAAATAGAAAAGCCGTGCCATCAAGCCATGTGAACCTCCTTCGAACCATTTGTAACGCAGCAATTTGTCTTGCGCGTTATCTTTCAGCTTATCAACAATTATCTTTGATTTGTTTACACTTACAGCACGGTCCGCAGTTCCATGCATTATCCACAACGGGAATTTGCTTAAACCTTCAATATTGTCAGTGTTTGATATTCCTCCGCACAATGCCATTGCTGCGGCAATCTTCTCTGGATATGCGCAAGTAAAGTCCAGCGTACCATAGCCGCCAAGACTCATTCCTATTACATAAACTCGCGAAGTATCAATACGATAGTTGGCTACAGTCCATTCAAGTAATTCCAGAATGTGTTCCGGCTTCCATGCGCCGCCCGGATTTTGTGGAGCCAGAATTGCCGCAGGAATTATTTTTCCTCGTTCTATCGCATCTAGCGGGCCATAACGCCTGACTTTTTCCAAATTATTGCCGCAGAGACTTGCCCCGTGAAGGAATATGATGAGCGGCACAGGATGCTGATCTTCAGTGTAATCTGCGGGCGTATAAATCCAAAAGTTATAATTGCCGCTTACTTTGTTTTTCATTCGCGTAAAACTTCCGCGCTTTAGAGTTTGGGCATTAGCGACGCTGTTCGACAGCAAAAACAACAAAACAATTGCTTTTGCAACTACACTGATTATTTTTGACTTATGATTGTTTTCCAATATTTTTTGTTTCATCGTCTTTTACCATTAATTCTCCTAATTTACGTTGTAGAACTCTTGCATCCAGCACAGACATTTCACTAGCCATAATTGCAAAGGCAAGAAGATGTCCGTTGGCTGCCTGGCAATACCCGGCAAGAGTACTTATGCCATAGGGATTTGACAACGTCCCTGTTTTCGCCCTTATTTTTCCCCGCGTACATGCGTGAGTCATTTCCCGCGCCAATGTTCCGCTGACACCAGCTATTGGCAGATGTTCAATCAACGCTTGGTAAATAATTTTGTGCTGGTAACCGAACTGCAGGACTGCCACCAGTGTCTGCGGCGACAAGCGATTGTATATGCAAAGTCCGCAACCGTCGTGTATCGCTTGCGTAGAGTCGCTAATTGATAGGCTGTCGCGCATAAAACTGCGAAGATAGTTTAATCCGGCTTCCGTGGACGGAAGCTGTGGCATATAACGTCTTCCAATTGTATATAGTAGCGAAGTTGCATTGACGTTTGAACTGTTTTTCCACATTCGTTCCAATACCGGATTGAGCGAACTCGTATGTACGGCAATGCGACGCCCACCGGGAGGCATGTCAGAAAAAACGAACTGAGAGTCTTTTGCAGCAATTCCTTGTGCCTGCATGGCTGATTTTAACGCCTTTGCCACTCTTGTCTCACCTTTGTAAAGTATGCCGTAACGGCTGAACGACAAATCCCAAGGATACCAATGCTCCTCACTTTTAATAGGCTCTGCGATTGCCAGGTCAACAAATATCCGTCCCGAAATGCGCTTTATGCCTTGTGCCCGCAGCGCTTTTGCGAATTGCTGGATTTCTGTTACGTCGAATGTCGGGTCTGTGCCTGCAACAAGTCCTGCATCTCCGTGCAGCATTCCGTCATTTCCGATATTTCCCCGAATGTAAAGCGAACTTATGTACTGGAAAGTGCTTCCAAGTAAATTCAGGCCTGCTACTCCCGTTAAAAGTTTCAGACAAGAAGCCGAAGGCATGGCATCGCTTTCTTTATATCCGAATATAGGTTTGTTTGCTTTCAAATCAAACACGTAGAAAGCAAAACGGCCCTTTACCCTCGGAGCTTGGGCAAATTTTGCG
>CAVFSQ010000238.1:1856-2544 GCA_963625145.1 Bacteroidaceae bacterium
GGTATTGAGTCTGCTTCGATTACAGGCTCAATATTTGAACTTTTATTTCCACAGCTAGCAATGCACCAAATTGATGCAATTGCCAACGACACTCTAAACAAAACCGACACTAGCTTCATTGTAAGCTTCCTTCTTCTATTTCCGACAGAGCTAGCCATCGGTTGGATTTCTCTTCAATTGATTTTTTACACTCTGCCAAACGTTTACTTTGAATCGTTATTTCTGAAGCATCGGTAATGGCGCCACTTAATGTAGTGATAATGTCTTGTTTTTCTTTCTCAAGAGATTCGATTTCCTTTTCAAGTTCTGCAAGTTCCAAGCGTTCTTTATAGGTAAGTTTGCGCACCGATACCGTCTTGGTATTCTGTGGATTTTGTTTGGAGTTCCCCTGCCCTACCTTTTTTGTGGAATTACTTTCGGAACGCTTCTCCGATTCACTTTTTCGCTCTTGGTCGGCAATTGATTTCCGATATTGGGTATAGTTACCGGGGTAGTCGTCAATATATGCGTCGCCCTTAAACACGAGTAAATGATGGCATGTACGGTCCATAAACCATCGGTCGTGCGAAGCAATCAGCAGACAACCTTTGAAATTTGCAAGATATTCCTCGAGCACTTGCAAAGTTTCTATGTCAAGATCGTTTGTGGGCTCGTCAAGCACTAAAAAGTTGGGGTTACGCATCAACAC
>CAVFSQ010000239.1:0-2542 GCA_963625145.1 Bacteroidaceae bacterium
TGACAATTGAGATAATCTTCTTCATGTCCGCTTCTCCTTTTTGCTCATTCATTCCTTGATCAAGCGGTTTTTATTATAGCAGTCTGTAATAGCTGCGACAAATGCCGATTCGAGCTGGTTCCGCCCAGGATTCATACCACAAGTGTTATAAATCGTCAGTCAAAGGGATAGATGCCGTTCCGACTCGGCTTTTCCTTTGCCATCTGATCAAGTATCCCGATCATTGTCTCAATGCATGGATGCATGCTGCCCTTGCGCCAGACAAGCATACGGCACACTGTTTTATCCGACTGTTCATACTCTGCAATTTGCACCGGAGTAATATCCGGATAGCATCGATTAGGATCACAGAAGCTGGAGATGCCAATAGCGTTGCCGATGCGGGTTCGCATGACCATCTCTTCCAAATCATCCGCCGCTCCGTCCTCGTGCATCATGAGTCCCTGTGCCTGAAAAGCCAGAATCAACGATTCACGTGTCAGCGGCGCTGTGTTCTTCATGAAAAAAAGTGGATATTCCGCCAATTTACGAACGGAAATCTTTTCGAGCTTCGCCATAGGATTCTGGCTTTCCACCAAAGCGTAAAGCTGAATTGGCTGAAGCGGCTTGCTTTGAATTGGCATGCCAGACTTTTGATACGCCTGCGATATCAGCGCAAAATCAATCCGCCCGTCTATCACTTGTTCATACAGTTGTTCAGAATAGATTCGCACTATGCTCACGCGAACATGGGGATAAACCCGCTGAAGCTGTCTAAGTGCCTGAACAAAAAACTCCGGCGGCCCGGATACTGGATTATATCCTACATGAAGCTCCATTACTGCGGCTCTCTTGGCTTCATCCATTTCCAATCTCATTTTGTCATATGCATCCAGAATTTCTTCAATCCGTTTCAGGCAAATCGCACCTTCTGGCGTCAGCGTTATATGACGAGTAGTCCTTTCAAATAAGCGGACATTTAGTTCCTTTTCCAAGTTGTGTATCAGGCGGCTGAAAGCTGGCTGCGTCATGAAGCAGTTTTCTGCCGCACGTGTAAAATTCTCCATCTTTGCTGCCTGCTGGAAAGCCTGCATGGCTTGGATTGTCATGTCCATTGCTCACTCCCTTCCCCAAAGCTTTTTCCTTATGGATTGTAGCATATTTTCATCGGATTAGTCATTCTTTCGCCCATCGTAGATTATAAAAAAACAAAATCATGACCGTGCAGCCAAGCTTTGCGGAGTTTTTTGCAAACAGGAAAACGCTGCTGAAGAACTTTTGCAGCCCAAAGATAAAAGCTCACAATCATTTGCCCTTTCCCGCATTCTCGCCCGCAGCACGCCCGAACACAAGGGAATCAGTCAGGACGTTGCCCATGAATTTCCCAAAGGCCTGCCCTCTGTTTACTAGCAGAGGGCAGGCCTTGCAATTTTGCTTAGTGAATCTGGAATGTATAAGTCACGGTGTTCGTATAAGGAACGTTCGATACCGTCATCGTCCAAACGTCCAGCTTGGGCACAAAGAAGTTCCAATCGACCACGACGGTTACTTCATCCGCACCAGTCGCATCCGCTTCGTAGACAACGCCTGTGCCCGGCTGCTCTACCGTTTTACCCACTTCTTTGCCGTTTACGCTTACAATCACCGCCTCGGCGAATGCAGTTTCCGGAGCGGGGCTCTGCAGATACAGCGCGGAAGCGTTACCTTCCAACGTATACCGGAAGCCGCCCTCGGCGTACAGTTCAAACGCGCCCTCGATTCCGGCCGTCTTCGCCGCTTCGGTCAGCGTGCAGTCCAGGTCGTCCAGCGCCAGCGTACCTGCGCAGAACGTGTAAGCGGTTTCCACATCGCCCCATTGCGCTGTCAGCACAAAGCTGCCCGTCGCAAGAGTATCCTCGGTTACCGGCTGCAGGCACACCACACCCGCTTCCGTTTGCTCATACAGGCAGGAGACAATTTCTTCGCCTAGCGCGTTCGCACTGGAAACTTTTGTGCAGTTCGTTGCGCCTTCCGGCTTGTCGAGCAGCACCGCAACATAATTGGCTTTTTCGCCCGTGAGCGCGCTGGCAGCCGCCGCTGTGCCGTTTACTTCGAATTTATTTTCGCCCGTTTTCCTTACCGATACATCGGCGTTCAGCATGGTCGCGTACGGCAGTGCGCCAAAGGTCTTGGTTGCCGCAACGGCTTCCAACACGGCCTGCGTTTCATTCGCAGGTTCGGCGTCTTCAGCGTAATACGAAGCCTGCTTGCCCGCTTCATAGCCAGAATAAAACACATATCCCATGGCCACGCCGCCATAGCCCAGATAGAACTTTTCTTCAGACATCAGCACACCCATGGAATCCGTGCCAACCGCGTATAGGCCGTTCATAACCTGACCGTTCACATCGACAACGCGCATTTTTTCATCGACACGCAGTCCGCCTACAGTGCTATAAATCCACGCTGCACCCTTCACTGCGTAGTAGGGGCCTTCAGACAAATCAATCAGCATAGAAGCATCCTTGCCGAAATCGGGATCTTCGCCCGCCGCGCAGTAACCGTTATACGTTTTCAGCGTCTC
>CAVFSQ010000240.1:0-2529 GCA_963625145.1 Bacteroidaceae bacterium
GGCATTGGTCATGTGTTCATAGTTCCCGTTATGGGTTCCGGCAGGAATATCCCACGAATCGTCCATGACAAATATCAGGTCTTCGCGAAAGTCTGGGAAAAAGTTGCACCAACCTTCTAGAGAGCCGTTGCCGAACATGTGTTTCTCATCCATTACTTCGACAGTCTGGTCAGCATCATAGTTTGCGACATAGCCTTGGATGTTCCAGGTGGAAAAGTAGTCCATAGCAGCCGATGGCTTTCCGGGAACTAATGATTTGTGAGTATGGCAGGCAGACAACAGAATGGTTGTGGCCAAAATTGCAGTGATTTTTTTCATTGTATTGAGTAGTTATTAGTTGATAGTGAAATGTACAAATATAGTTCATCTATGCAAAGATAGTTCTATATTGTTTTACACAAGCGACAGCTTAAGAACATTTTTCATTAAAAACGCCAAAACGCTAAAAACTGCCATTTCTCCGTCAGGCATACTGCCAACCGATAAAAGGCACTTTGGGTATCACCACAAATAGGTATTGTGCGTGCGGAAACAAACGATTAATTTTGCATTATGAAAAAGACTGCGAATACGAATCCACTCGTCTGTTTATGCTTTGCGATATTGGCTGCGATATGCACGGCAATGGCCGTGGCGACCATAGCCGAAATCGAATGCGGAACAGAGTTTGTACATACCTACTTCTACGGTTCGTGGTGGTTTGTTGCCTTATGGTTTGTTGTCGCAATATGCGGCAGCGTTTATTATGTACGCAGAAAAGCCTACAGGCGCATGTCTGTCACCGGAATACATATCGCGCTGCTTGTTATCCTGGCAGGGGCAGCCATTACGCATTTCACTTCACGGCAGGGTTTCATACATCTGCGCGAAGGCATGGCTGCGGAAACTTTCACCGCAGACGATGACGAATGTACGGTATTGCGCCTGCCGTTCAAAATAACCCTTCTGAAATTCGAAACCATTTATTACGAAGCTTCCAACGTGCCTTCCGACTATCGCAGCGCGATTGAAGTCACAACCCCGAACGGCACATCGCAGACTGCCAGCATTTCGATGAACAAAATCTACAAGCGCAGCGGCATAAGACTTTACCAAGCCTCGTTCGACGAGGACATGCACGGAAGCACTTTACTGGTAAACTGCGATCCTGTAGGGATTCCCGTAACCTATACTGGCTATTTCATGCTTTTCGCTTCGTTTATAGGCTGGCTGTTCTCGCGTGGAGGAATGATGCGCAAAGCATTAAGGTCGAAAGCCACGATGCTTGCAGCTTTTTTCGTGCCATTGTCGTTCGCCACAGCCCATGACGCGAAAGCCGAAACAGTAATCCCGCAGAAACAGGCTGCAAAAATATCAAAGCTGCTGATGAATTACGAGGGGCGCATTGCTCCTGTTAAAACTTTTGCAAACGATTTTACAAGAAAAATTACCGACGGGAAAACTTCGTACAACGGTTTTTCGGCAGAGCAGATAATCACCGGATGGATGCTTTTCCCCGGTGAATGGGAGCAGAAAGACTTCATCTCAATTAAAAGCCGCAAGCTGCGCGATTTCCTCGGCCTGCAACGGCACACGTCATACTCCAGGATAGCAGCGGCGCTGTCGCAATATACGCCCGAAGACATCGAGCGCGTTGCCGGCAGGAAAGAAACGCTGAGGCTCTCCGAAAAACTCGATTTGATATACTCTTTGGAGCAAGGGGCGCTGCTGAAAATGTTTCCAGTACAAACCGGCGAAACCACACGCTGGTATGCGCCCTGTGACAGCCTCCCGCACGGTCTGAAGCAAACCGACGTTGACCTGATACGCATGTCGTTTGCAAACATCTACGGCTGCATGCTGATGCAAAAGCCCGACCTCATAGATACCTTTGCCGGGGAAATATCAAATTTCCAGCAAAAAAACGGCGGAGCATGCCTGCCCTCGCAGCTGCAGCTCGACTGCGAAAACATACTCAACAAAATCCCGTTCACCGACATTCTTTTCAAGATAAACCTGATTGCGGGAATCGTGGCACTTTTCATGTGCATACGCAAATGCGAAAAGGCAGCGCGGGTTGCCAGTATGGCAGTATCGGCAAGCACTGCCGCCGCATTGCTCCTTGTGGTTGCACTGCGCGCTATAGTGGCGCAGCACGTCCCGCTCAGCAACGGCTACGAAACGATGCTGGCGCTTGCATTGCTGCTGCAGGTGGTTTCCATCATCATGCGCCGCGGGGCTATCCTCAACAGTCTGGCACTGATAGGCGCAGGGTTCGTACTGCTGGTAGCTTCGCTGCAAAATGCCGACCCCAAGATTTCTCCGCTGATGCCTGTTTTGTCATCGCCCCTGCTTGGCATCCACGTGTCGGTGATAATGACTGCATACGCGTTTCTCACCCTTACTTTCATCATGAGCCTTGCGGCCCTGCTGGCCGATGCAGCCAAGAGCCATTCCACCGCCGTGAACCTCACGAATGCCACCCGCACCGTTCTCCCCCTGGCCATTGCCACACTCGGAACCGGCATATTTGCAGGGGCAATATGGGCC
>CAVFSQ010000241.1:0-2500 GCA_963625145.1 Bacteroidaceae bacterium
GCCCAGGAAACCATCAAGCTTCCAAAGCCCGACATGAAACTCAAGACCACGCTTGTGAAGGCTCTGCAAGACCGGCATTCCGAGCGAGAATTTTCCGAACGTGAGTTCAGCGACAAAGACTTGGCAACCCTGCTGTGGGCTGCCAACGGCGTAAACCGCAAAGACGGCAAACGCACTGCGCCGTCGGCCATGAACCGGCAGGATGTGGAGATATTCGTAGTGCGCAAAAACGGCGCATTCTTCTGGAACGCACAAAGCAACACCCTGGAACGCCGGTCAAGCGAAGACCTTCGTCCGGCTGTGGCCAAAGGGCAGGAATTCACTGCCAAGGCACCGCTATCGCTAGTACTGGTAAGCAACGGCGAGAAATTCGGCGACATGCCCAACAAATTCGGTCTGGCCGATGCAGGATACGTAAGCCAGAACATCTGCCTGATATGCTCAGCCGCCGAATGGGCCTGCTGCCCAAGGGCAACCATGGACAACGCGTTGCTTGCCGAAAAGTTGGGACTCACACCGCAACAGATCCCGACGCTCAACAACGTGGTGGGATACAGAAAAGGTGCAGAATAATCTGTACCTTTTCTGTATAGAATCTGCGTTGGAACAAAGCGTGAACTAGAAATCGTCTACCGTATAATTCACAAAATCGAGCATCGGTTTCATAGTCTTGAAGATTTCCGCCACCTTTTCTTCCCACCCCACAGAAAGGAGCATATCGTTGTCAAGCGGTGTAGACACTGCATAATCTTTGGGCCGCAGGTATTCCATACGTCTGAAATCCTTGGGATATCCCTTGGGGAAAGTTTTCAGACGCTCCATACCTATCACTGGAAAAAGTTTCTTGAAACTTTCAGCCTCCACTATGTCTTCAAACTCCTCAAGATTGTCGACTATACTGTCGCGCACAGCCTTGAGCACCGGCGGTTCCAGGCAATAGCTTCCGCCCGCTGCCATACAGTTGCCGCGCTGCAAATGCAGATAATAGCCGCCGTGTGGCGACTTCTTTCCGCGGGCATTGATATAGGCACCCATGTGAATCTTATATGGGCGTTTGTCGTTCGAAAAGCGCACGTCGCGGTAAATGCGGTAAGTGCAGTCGACAGGGGAAAGCCATGCCACCTCGGGCTCGAATTCCGAAATGCGCACAATCATGCCTGCCGTAATCTCGTCGAAAGCCGCTTTGGCATCATCGTAAAGCTCACGGTTGGCCCTGAACCAATCGCGGTCGTTGTGAAGCGCTATGCCGTCGAGGAATTCAAAGACCTTCGCAACGCGCTCATCCTTCGCATTACAGTTTTCAGACTTTTCCATTGTCTATACATTATATATTATGATTTGCTCTGACTGCCTTGCGCGGCGAGCCACTGCATAGGCGTGCAGCCTTTTTGACGCCTGAACACGCGTATCATATAGCTTGTAGCATTGAACCCCGCTTTCTGCGAAGCCTCGCCAACAGTAATTCCGCCTTTCAGCAACAGCTTGCACACCAGTTCAATACGGCGACGATTGAGACAGTCCACAAACACTTCGCCGCCCGATATCTTCTTGAAGAATGTGCAGAACGCACTGTTGTTCATGTGCAAATGGTCGGCACAGGCGCTTAGCGAAAGTTTGCTGATATCGGCCGTTGCCAAAAAAGCCTCAAGCTGCTCCTTGCGTTCGCGCTCGGCCATATAGAAACGGGTTACGCCTGCCACCTCCGCATTGCGTGAAGAGGCTATAAGCACAAGCACCTCAACCAGACTTGCCGCACGGCGTGCCTCAGTTTCGTGACACATGCCCGACATAGTCCTTGCCACAAGGCTCGTAATGGTCTTGGGCATGACAAGTGCGCGCGAACGGTCATCGAACACCTGCGCCGCAGCCTGGAATTCGGGCATAACCTGCGCCAGTTTTTCGGACAGCGAAGCATCAAAAGCAAGCCGCATGTATTTCTTCACTTCTGCATCGCCCGGCTGCTGCTTCCAGTGGTGTGACATCGCTGGCGGAACAAGCGTAAGCTCGCCGGAACAGGCGTATCTCGCTCTGCCAAGCGACAAATCCTGACAACGTTCAATATAAGTAAGTTCCCATTGCCTGTGACTATGTGTTCTGCACTCCTGAGTAAGGATGCTACTGCCGCTGTAAAATTCAAAAGTTCCCACCGATTTGTAATTTATCATTGTTATTTGACGTACTTCCTGAAAAACTTCCAAATTTCCTCTCCGGTATCGAGGTCACCGTTGTGCCAGCAATGAGGCGCGCCAACCACTTCGTAAAGCTGAACATCACAGTTGCTTTCGCCGGCAGTATAATAATGGCGCACCACATAATTACTGCTCTTGGAATTCTTGCTCTTTACAGTGTCGTTGCGGTATTCCGAACAGCCATTGCGCGCCACCCAATAGTTCACGGCCAGCGGAACGGGGAGATAAGGGCCCCATCCGCCTTTTCCCTGCGGGTCACCGCCCCACTCCGACACACGGTCTTCGGTTCCGTGGATTTCAAAAAGCGGAAC
>CAVFSQ010000242.1:0-2492 GCA_963625145.1 Bacteroidaceae bacterium
GTTCGTGGGGTCCCTTCGGTCAAAACGCCCCCTTTTTGGGGGCGTTTCTGCAAGGCTGGAACTAATCAGTTTATGCAGGTGTTTTTTACCGTAACAAGGCGGCTTTACAGGCTCCTGCGCAGTACCTCTATAACGTCTTTGCGCGACAGCACCGCATATCCGGTTGTGTTTATGGGGCAGGCATCGGCAATGCCTTCAAGCTGCGAACTGTCGGCACCACAGTCGCTGATATTCATCGCAAGCCCCAATTCGCGCATCCATTGTTCCATGCGTTCAAGCCCTTCCAAAGCTACAGCCTTTATGCTTTTGCCTTCGGCATCAACATTCCATACATTAACGGCCAGGCGGCAGAATTTTGCCACTGCGTCCGCGCTCCGGTCTATAAGAAGCCGGTAGTACGCTCCGCTCACGGCGGCCAGCGTGTGCCCGTGGGTGGCGTCGGTATAAGCCGCCACGGCCTGCCCCAGCATATGAACCATCCAGTCGCCCGGCTTGCCGCTGCGGATAAGTCCGTTGAGAGCCCATGTGGCAGTCCACATTATGTTGCTTCGGACCTCGTAGTCGCGGGGATTGGCCAGCACCTTGCGCGAACTTGCTATAAGCCCACGCATCAGTCCTTCGGCTATATAGTCGGAAGTGTTGTCGTCGGTTCCCGAGAGATATTGCTCAAGTATGTGCGACATTATGTCGTAGATTCCGGCCACGGTCTGGCGTTGGGGCACGGTATAGGTATACTCGGGATTGAGCACGGTGAAGTCGGGGTTGCGGAAATAGTAGAACTTCTTGCGGTTTTCGCTGTGCTTCGACACTACCGAGCCGCTGTTCATTTCCGAGCCGGTGCCGGCCATCGTAAGCACGCAGCCCACGGGTATCCAGCGGCATGTTATAGGCCCGAAGTTGTTGAAGTAGTAATCCCATGGGTCGGCTTCGCACCAGGCCGAACCGGCAATGGCTTTGCTGCAGTCGCATACCGAGCCTCCTCCAACGGCAAGCACGAGGTCTACGTTCTCGTTCCGGGCAATGGCTGCGCCTTCCATTACCTTTTCGATTGTCGGGTTGGGCGTTACTCCCGAAAGTTCCAGCACCTGCTTCCCGGCATTGTGGAGCTGCTGGAGCACGGCATCGTAAATACCGTTACGTTTTATCGCCCCACCGCCGTAGACGAGCAATACCTTTGGCCCGTAGCTGCCGAGCTGAGAGCTGAGATTGTCGAGAGCCTTGTTGCCGAAATACAGTTTTGTGGGATTGTGGAATACGAAATTTCCTAGCATGATGATTTGGTTTTATGTTGTTGTCACTGCAAAAATAGTTATAGATTTCTTTCGTGGACCTACTGTAATTACCGATGTTTTTATCAAAATCACTGTTTTGCTTTCGTGAGAAAGGGCGAAATGGCTAACTTTGCCCGTAAACCCATAAAACCAGAAATGAACGAGCAAGAGAGGATAATGCAGTTGAGGCGCGAGCTCCACCGCCACAACTGCCTTTACTATATAGACAATGCCCCCGAGATTTCCGATATGGAGTTCGACGCAATGATGCACGAACTTACAGAACTCGAGGCGCGCAATCCGCAGCTTTACGATGCCAATTCGCCCACGCAGCGCGTTGGCAGCGACTTGGCCCGGGATTTCGTACAGGTCCCCCACCGCTATCCCATGCTTTCGCTTGCCAATACCTACAACCGCGACGATCTGGCGGCTTTCTACAACCGCGTTAGCGAAGGGCTCGGGGGCCGGAAGTTCGGGATTTGCTGCGAGCTGAAGTTCGACGGCTTGTCCGTTTCGCTCACCTACGAGCACGGAAAGCTTGTGCGCGCGGTGACGCGCGGCGACGGCGAACGCGGCGACGACGTAACGGCAAATGTGCGCACCATACGCAGCATTCCGCTGCAGCTTGCCCCCGGCGACTGGCCCGATGCGTTTGAAATAAGGGGGGAAGTGCTTATGCCGTGGGAAAGCTTTGCGAAACTGAACACCGAGCGCGAAGCCGCCGAAGAGCCTCTGTTTGCCAATCCGAGGAATGCCGCGTCGGGCACGCTCAAGAGCAAAAGTTCGGCCGTAGTGGCCAAACGCGGTCTTGATGCCTATCTGTATTATCTTCTTGGCGACAATCTGCCCTGCGACACCCATTATGGCAACCTTCGCAAAGCTGCATCGTGGGGATTCAAGGTGTCGGATGCCATGAAAGTGGCCGACAGTCTCGACGAAGTGTTTTCCTATATTGAGTATTGGGACGGGCAGCGCCGCGCCTTGCCGGTGGCTACCGACGGCATTGTGCTCAAGGTAAACGATATAGCCCAGCAGCAGCAATTGGGATATACCTCGAAGACTCCGCGCTGGGCCATTGCCTACAAATTCCAGCCCGAAAGGGCGCGCACGCGCTTGCTGAGTGTAGATTTCCAGGTGGGGCGCACCGGTGCCGTTACGCCCGTGGCCAATATGGAGCCCGTGCTGCTTGCGGGTACCGTTGTGAAGCGCGCTTCCCTTCAC
>CAVFSQ010000243.1:0-2472 GCA_963625145.1 Bacteroidaceae bacterium
TTGGCTCTTTTGATTTGTGCTCTCAAAAGTGTCAACTTTTTTCAGTTCAAGTCAACCCCACAGGCAGGGCTTACAAAAGCAACGCTGGCAACGATGTTATAGTCCCGACAATTGCATCGGCACACATTTGCTTTGGCTGCACATCGTGTGTCGCGCTGTTCCAACCTTCTCCCTTTAGCCATATTGTGCGGCAACCCAGGGAAACGGCTGGCAGAATATCTTTGTCGTAACTGTCTCCTATAACAACTACCGCGTTCGGTTCAAGGCCAAGGAGTTCAACTCCCATTTTGAATATACGGGGGTCAGGCTTTCTTACGTTCACTCGCGAACTTTCTACAACGCCGGAGAAATAGCTGTGCAAGCCAAAGTCTTTCAATACCGTTTCCACGTTGCCGTAAAAATTGCTGACAAGCACCATCGGAAACTTTCCATGCAGTTTTTCGAGCACATCCTTGCTCCTCAGTATATTTTCCCTTGCGTATTCATAGCAGTAACATGCGGCCTTGCGTATAATGCCGCTTTTTTCTGCACAGCCGGCACTGGAGGGCATGGCGTTGTTTTCCAAAAGACGGGAAATTTCAATCTCAATCTTCTTCAACATCACGTCACGAAACGTATCATCCGGCATTATCACCCTATGGGTCGCCAAATACCTTTCGGCATAGACATACGCCTCCCGCCAATTGTCATCATCCAAAACTACACCGCAGCTTTCAATGCCCTCGCGGAGAATATACGACCAATGGCGCCCTTCGGAATCCAGCGTACCGCCGTAATCAAATACCAGCCCCTCTATGTCTTCAAACTTTTGCATTTTTGCTTCTGTTGCCTATTTTGATAAGAAGTATGCCTACCGCTACCCATACGAATTCGCGTATTCGGGTAAGCAGCCCGGCAAGCACTCCGAACGCCCCCGACATCGACAGTCCGCCAACGGCCAAGGCAAAGCCGCCTTCACGCGTGCCCATTTCCATAGGCATGAAGAAGAAGAGGTTGGCAAAAAGCGATGTAAATGCCTGTATCAATATACAGTCCCAAACGGAAACGGTGTCGGTGAGAATCGTAAATATGAGCCATAATTCTATGCACCCCACTATTCTGGCCATGAATTCCAGAAAAAGCGACAGATAGAAATTGCGTTTGTTCTGGCGGTGAAGCGCAGATATTTGCGAGTCAATATGTTCTATGGTGTCTTTTTTCTTTTCTACGAAGCGGTTTACCCTATTGCGCAAGCCAGGAATGTGGGCAAAGGCTTTAAGCGTGCGCATGGCAAAACCATTTTTGTAGCCCCGCATAAAGAAATATATTCCCACAAAGCAAAAGCCTGCCACAATTGCAAGCATGATGCCCGTACCGGTATTGATGCGGTTAAAGTATATGAGCAAATACAGTATTATGGAAAAGGCCCAGAAAATAAAGTGGGAGAAGATATGCATCATGGCATAAAGAAGCACCGACGACGTTGCCTTTGCCACACTATAGAAACGGCTGAGTTCCATAATTCGGTAAGGCTCACCGCCAAGCACTCCCACCGGAGTAATATAATTCAAGGCATATCCCGACACCGTGAATTTGAACACCAGCGGGAAAGAAAGCCGCGGCCCCTTGTTGTCGTTGTTTATTATCACGGCCCACGACCATGCGTTGAGCATGTAAATGGGTATCCATATCAAGAGTACGCCTGCAAAGCGCCATCCGGCCTTCTGGATGTTCTGCAGTGTCTCCTCGTACGACAAATCCATCGTGAAAAGCATCACGACTATTGCCGCTATGCCGACAACAAGCAGTATGTTATTTATTTTCCGTCGCATAACTGTCTTTCAATAATGGCTCGTTATCATAATAGCCTTCGTCTAGCAACATAAGTATATGACTGCAAAGACTTTCATGACATTTGCGCAACCAAAGAGCCAGCAATGTAAACCCTAAAATTTCAACGGCGATGTATAGCCATGGAATGTTCAGCAAGCAGGCTACGTAGAGCGTAATGGCCCGACAATTGAAGGTGAGTATGTTTGCGTATTTCATCATCGGCTTGCTTTCCTTGCGGAAATCGAGGCGGAATCCGTCCGGTACTACATTATTCCTGTCATTGCGTATTGTCTTTAGTAGTTTTTGCAGGCAAGGCGTCATCTGCTCCTGGCTGTGGGTATAACGCGAATAGAAGAACAAAAAGGCTCTCCACCAGAAATTACCCTTGCGCGGCAGTTCGCGCATCTTCTGCCGCTGTGTGTCCGAATTGTCGAGTTCGCTGCTTCCGTCGCCGAAAGAGAAATACATATGCACGTTGCGGTAGTAGTCGGCCAACTGGCATTGCCTGGCGTGGCACAGCGCCGAGATAACGGTCAGCGCTAACACCGCCACTCCCCAGTGTAGGTGAAGCAACGGAATCGGCTCATTCCATAAGCGGTAAACTATTGCCAGGTATATGG
The DNA here is from genome assembly GCA_963625145.1 of Bacteroidaceae bacterium. Classification (GTDB taxonomy): domain Bacteria; phylum Bacteroidota; class Bacteroidia; order Bacteroidales; family Bacteroidaceae; genus UBA6398. The sequence continues at coordinate 2,433 of CAVFSQ010000243.1, forward strand.
CGGCAAACCATACGTCGCCGGCGAATCCGTCGAGCATGCG
>CAVFSQ010000244.1:0-2465 GCA_963625145.1 Bacteroidaceae bacterium
TCGCCGCTATGTCGCCCAGTATTCGTTGGAAAAACGAATCGATGGTCATCACATCGAAGAAATCGTAGTTGTCGAGTATGCAATGCAGGGTTTTGAGGCAGCGTTGCCTTATTTCGTCTTCGCCGATGGAGTGGTGCAGAAGTTCCGAGATTTTGCCCACGTAGGCGTCGGCCTTCCGCCGGTTGTGGCCTATGGCCCAAAGGGTGGAGAGAATGCGCATTTTCATTTCGGCGGTGGCCTTGTTGGTGAAGGTTATGGCCAGAATGCCTGCAAACGATGGCATGCCGCCGCCCCGTTCTATGGCAAAGGCTATGTATTCGGCCACAAGCGTGAAAGTCTTGCCGCTGCCTGCCGCTGCCCGGTATACTCGCAGATTGCCGTAAGTCTCCATGCTGCGCTTTCCCTTATGTCTTCTTCTTCTTTATGCCACTATGAAGTTCACGATGAACAGCAGGGCCAAAATGACGAGTATGGGTGACAGCTCGCAGCGCCGTCCGGTGAAGAGCTTGAGCGCCACGAACGAAATGATGCCGAGGCTTATGCCATCGGCAATGCTGTAGCAGAGCACCATGCCGAGCATGGTTACGAATGCCGGGAAGACTTCTGTAATGTCGCCCAGCTCCATCTTCTTCACAGCCCCTATCATGAGCACGCCCACCATAACAAGTGCACCGCTAGTGGCAGCGCCGGGGATGAGCAGGAATACGGGGGCGAGGAAGAGCGACGCCACAAACAGTAGGGCCACCGTGAGGGCCGTCATGCCGCTGCGGCCTCCTTCGGCAATGCCCGATGCGCTTTCAATGTAGGTGGTGATGGTGGAGCTGCCCAGGAGGGCGCTGCACGTGGTGCCTATGGCGTCGCTCATCATGGCTTCGCGCACGCGGGGAATGGTACCGTCGGGGCGTGTGATACTTGCCTTGTCGGCAAGGCCCACGAGTGTGCCAACTGTATCGAAGATATTCACGAGTAGCAGCGAGAACACCACGGCAATCATGCGGAAGTCGGCGAAAGCGCTGAAGTCGAACTGGCACATCACGGGTTCTAGTGAGCAGGGGGCGCTTAAGGGCACCCATCCCTGGGAAATCTGCGTAACGCCCATCGGGATGCCTATCACCGTGGCGGCAACGATACCTATGAACAGGGCACCCTTCACCTGCCGCGCCATGAGAATGGCGCTGATGAGAATGGCGGCGATGCCGAGTAGGGCTGTTGGGGTGAACTCGCCGAGCTTCACGAACGTGGCAGAGTCGGCAACCACAATACCGGCGTTTTTCAGCCCGATGAAAGCAATGAACATGCCTATGCCCACGGAGATGGCGTAGCGCAGGTTTTGTGGTATGCTGTTGAGTATCATTTCGCGCACGTTGAAGAACGTGATTATTATGAAGATAATACCTTCAATGAGCAAGGCGGCGAGGGCTTGTTGCCAGGAGAAGCCCATGGCCTGGCAGATGGTGAAGGCGAAGAAAGCGTTGAGGCCCATGCTGGGGGCCTGTGCGAAGGGGAGCTTGGCCATTACGGCGATGAGCAGCGTGGCAATAGCCGAGGCTATGGCTGTAGCTGTGAAAACGGCGGGCTTGTCCATGCCCGTGGAGCTTAGTATGGCGGGGTTTACTGCCAATATGTAGCTTAGGGTGAAAAAGGTAGTGAGTCCGGCTACGATTTCGGTTTTCAGTTTCATGGTGTGGGGATTGAAGCCCAGGAGTGAGTTGAGAGTCATAATAGTTTTTACGTTTGATAATATATGCAAAGTTAGTAAATTCCCCGAAGCGCCGGCGTTTGTGTGGAAATTCTTATTTTTGTATTTGCTAAAATATGCTTGTATGAAAATAATTGTAGTAGAACCGCTGGCAGGCGGCAATAAACCCGCAAGCCCTGCGTTTGACCTTATAAAGCAAAGTGCGCGCATATGGGTTTTGGGCGACACTGCGCTGCTCACCCATGGCAAGCCCGTGTTTGTGCCGTCGCTGGGCGGTGGCTGTACCGCTACGTTGTGCCTGGCGCTGAGAATATGTCGCCTGGGCAAGTCCATACCGCAGCGCTTTGCCCCGCGCTACTGCGATGCCATCGCCCTTGCAATGAAATTCGAGCTCACGGGCCTGCAGAGCATCTTGAAAAGCGAAGCCCTCAGCAGCAGCGTGGCCGAAAACTTCGACGGCGCTGTGGAGTGCGGCGCGTTCCGCCCCTGGCCTGCCGCCGCCGATGTGGATATCAGGCTTCAGACTGCTACGGCGGCGAAGCAGCTACGCCTCGAGTGTGCCCACGAAACAGCCTGCGAAGCCATTGCCGCCGCCAGCGCTTTCATGAGCATCAGGCAGGGTGACGTAATGCTGCTGCCGCTGCGCGAAACCGCTTTCACCGCTGCCGTCAATACCCATGTGGAAGCGTGGCTGGGGGAGAACAAAGTTTTGGAATTCAATATAAAATAAAGTAATAAACCGGAACCACGCCCCGGCGTGCCGTTT
>CAVFSQ010000245.1:0-2460 GCA_963625145.1 Bacteroidaceae bacterium
TCTAAATATTGTATCGTCATATACTTGCTGTTTGTCTCTTTCATAATAGATTGTATAACAGAAATATAACGCTATTCTATATTTAAATATTCTTCAAGAGTAAACAATTTACTATCGAATTTCTTCCCAACATCACATCTACTTGTCCATTCTCCTGCTGTATATATACCGTTAGAATCATATTTTTGAGGACTATATTTCACAATTTCATGCCAATTCATTTTATGAAATATTCAAGTTGTCAAACAACTTTCACTGCCAAAGTTTTACGGTTGTTTCTATCAAGATAGATAGGAACGGTTATTGCCGCTCTTTGATTTCTTGTTAGCCCAGAAATATTAAATTTCGCTCTCTTCCTCCTCGTGCCGCCTTACAAGCAGCTTATCAATGCGTGTGCCGTCCATTTTCAGCACGCGAAAGTCAAACGACTCCCACTTCACTTTCTCGCCCGCAGCGGGAATGCTTTCAAGCACGTCGAGAATCAGTCCTCCTACGGTGTTGCACTCGGGAGTATAAAGGTCCTCCTCATCGAAAAAGGCCAAAAAGTCGTAAAACTGGCACTGCCCGCTCACAGTCCACGATTTGCCGTCGGCGTTTTCCACTATGTCGGGAGTTTCGTCTTCGTCGGGTATCTGCCCAACGAGCCCTTCCATAATGTCGCGCAGCACAATCATTCCCTGCACGCTTCCGAACTCGTCAACCACAAGCGCACGGTTGAACTTGTTACGCTTCAGTTCCTCAAGAGCCTTGTAGACGTTCATGCTTTCGGGGAAATAAAGCGGCTTGTGAATCACTTTGCGCAGCGAGAAGCCCTTTTGCCACAAATGCGACACAAGATCCTTCAGCGTTACCACTCCTATAACCTCGTCGGGGTCGTCGCCGAGCACGGGATAAGCAGAGAAAGTGTCTTCGGTGACTATCTTGTGCACTTCGGTGCTGGTCATTCCGGCTTCGAGAAACACTATATCGCTGCGATGCGTCATCACCTGCTCCACCGTCTGGTCGCCAAGTGCGAGCGCGCGCTCCATGATGTCCTGCTCCACTTCCTGCACTTCGCCCGAATCGGTGCCTTCCTGTATCATTGACTTTATTTCCTCTTCGGTAACGCCGTGGTCTTCGGGATTGAGGTTGAAGCATCGCGCTATCAGTTCGGTATTCTTCGACAGAAGCCACACCACAGGCGCCATGATGCGCGAAAACAAAGTCATGAGGGGAGCGGTGAACTTTGCCATTCTTTCGGCAAGGTCGATACCTATCTTCTTCGGGAACAGTTCGCCCAGTTCGCACGACAGATATGTAACCACAACGAGTATTATAATCTGCGCCACGGGAGCCGCGTATGCCTCGTCCATGCCTAAGTCGGCCAACAGATTGCCGAATTTCGCAGCGAACTCTTCGCCCGAGAACAAACCCGTAAGTATGGCCACGATGGTGATACCTATCTGCGCCGTCGAAAGGAACCGGTCAGGGTCGTTCATCAGTTTGAGGGCCGAAAGTGCCGAGCGGCTTCCTTCCTTGGCCATCGCCTCAATACGGTTTTTGCGTGCCGATATAAGGGCCACCTCGGCGAGCGAGAAAAAGCCGTTAAAAAGTATGAGTATCGCTATTATTATTATATCAACCATCAGCCGCAGATTTTTACTTCACCACCACCACAAGATATTTGCTTACGCTCCAAAACACTGTGGGGTTGGTGATACGCAGCACATACATACCGGTGGCGTCCTTGTCGAGCGAATAGGAACCGTATGGATGGCTGGTGAGAAGTTTGGCACTCTTGGAGTAGAGTTTTATGACCTTGTCGACCCGTATGTCGATTTTCGTGAAATAGTCTTTGTTGAAATCACCGGTTTTGAGCACCTTGCTGGAACCTTCGAGAATATGCTGCTCCTGCAGTTCCTTTTTGGTGCCGAACACATACCACGCGGTGTTGAGCTGCTTGTTCTGGCGCTCCACGGCCCTTGCCTTTTCCTCGTTCTGCTCGGCAAGCGTGTTGACGTTGCTGTTGAGCTCGGAAATCTGCTTGTCCTGCGTCTGTATATGAGCGTTTTTACTTTCAAGTTCAGCCTGCAGTTCCTCTATCTGTTTAGTCTTGGTTTCGAGTTCCTTGCTGAGGTTTTCGATGGTCGACTGCAGTTTTGAGTTGTTGAAACTGCTTTGCCTCAGCTGTTCGCGCATTTTTGCTATGCGTTCGCGGTTGAGCTGCATTGTAGACTTTATAAAAGATATATTCTCGGCTATTTCGCCCTTCAAATTCGTCTCTCCGCTGTTGCGCGCAATGTTGACGCGCCCTTCGGCTTCGTTGATTTCGCGGAAACTTTCCTGTATGTCGTTGAACGTACTCATTATGTCGTTCAGCTCGTTGTTCTTTTGGTTTACGACATCGGTAAGCGAGTCGATAGTGCTTTGTGAAGCCATGTTTTTCTCTTCCTGTTTGCCGCCATTGCCACACGACACTAG
>CAVFSQ010000246.1:0-2458 GCA_963625145.1 Bacteroidaceae bacterium
GTGAACAACAATCCAGCACCGACGTGGCAATGCTTGTAGGAATTTTCTTTTCCATGCTTATTTACATGTTTGTGCTTTGTTACGGCGGAACGGTGATGCAAAGCGTTACCGAGGAAAAATCAAACCGGATAATGGAACTTATGGTGTCTTCGGTAAAACCATTTACGCTTATGATGGGGAAAATCGTAGGCATTGCGCTGGTGGGGTTGCTGCAGATGGCTATATGGGGCTTGATGCTGATGCTTATAATTTCTGTAGCCGGGGCGTTGTTGGGCTTTTCTGCATCTGGCTTTGATGGCGTAAGTAGCGCAGCTTTGGCATACAGCGCAAATGTGCCTGGAAACACCGACATGGATTGGGCGAGTGTGCTTGGTCTGCTGGGCAATGTGAATTTTATAGAAATAGGATGGCTCTTTGTGGTGTTTTTCATCGGGGGCTATTTGCTTTATGCTTCTTTCTTTGCCGCTGTAGGTTCGGCAGTCAATTCCAATGAAGATACGGGGCAGTTTATGCTCCCCGTGACAGTGCTAATGATATTTGCATTGTATGCGGGGTTGTTTAGTATCGAAAATCCGGATGGACCGCTTGCTTTTTGGTGCTCTATATTTCCGCTCACTTCTCCGATAGTAATGATGATAAGGCTACCGTTTGGAGTGCCTTTATGGCAGGAACTGCTATCCGTCGTATTGCTTTATCTGTCAGCAGTATTCATGATTTGGATATCGGGGAAAATATACCGTGTGGGAATATTGATGTATGGCAAGAAACCTTCGCTAAAGGAACTGGTAAAGTGGGTAAGATACAAATGAGGAAGGCCGGGCGACGGAAATGCGGTTTTGCCAGTTCGGGAAAATGAATTATTTTTGCAAAATGAAAATCGGAATACAATGAATTTGAATATATTGAATGCCGTTAGTCCTGTAGATGGACGCTACCGCTCCAAGAGCGAGCCTTTGGCTCCCTATTTCTCTGAATATGCCTTGCTGAAATATCGCGTGAAGGTGGAAATCGAGTATTTTATTTGGCTTTGCGAGATGCCTTTGCCTCAGCTGGCAAACTTTGACCATGACAAGTTCCCCTTACTTAGAAATATCTACCAAAGTTTTTCAGAGTCGGATGCTGCAATGGTCAAGGAAATAGAGAAAACCACGAATCATGATGTGAAGGCTGTGGAATATTTCATAAAGCACAAGTTTGATGAAATAGGCTCGCTCGATGACTACAAGGAGTTTGTGCATTTTGGCCTTACGTCTCAGGATATCAATAACACTTCGTTCCCGATGATGATAGGCGACGCGCTCAGAGAAGTATATTTCCCGGCGCTGCAGTCGCTTACCGACAAACTCGAAAGCCTGGCATCGGAATGGAGCGAAATCCCGATGCTCGCCCATACTCATGGCCAGCCAGCTTCGCCCACACGCCTCGGCAAGGAAATCAAGGTGTTCGCTTACCGCATAGAATGCCATGTAAAACAGCTTAAAACGTTGAATATTACTGCAAAATTCGGCGGGGCTACGGGCAATTTCAATGCGCATCATGTGGCTTATCCCGAAATAGACTGGGTATCCCAGGCAAATAGTTTCCTGGCACAACGCCTCGGTTTGGAGCGTGAGCAGTTTACCACGCAGATTTCGAACTACGACGGGCTTGCGGCAGTGCTTGACGCCTTGAAGAGAATCAATACCGTGCTGCTCGATCTCGACCGTGATTTTTGGACTTATATTTCCATGAACTATTTCAAGCAGAAAATCAAGGCTGGGGAAGTGGGCAGTTCCGCAATGCCGCATAAAGTCAATCCCATAGACTACGAAAACTCGGAAGGCAATCTCGGGATTGCCAATGCGCTTTTCGAGCATCTTTCGCGCAAACTGCCCGTTTCGCGTCTGCAGCGCGACCTCACTGACAGCACCGTGATAAGGAACCTCGGCGTGCCGTTGTCGCATACCCTTATAGCCATACAAAGCACGCTCAAGGGCCTGAACAAGCTTTTGCTCAATCGTGAGGCAATTGAGGCTGACCTTGAAAACAACTGGGAGGTTGTGGCCGAAGCTATACAAACGGTTTTGCGCCGTGAAAAATATCCCAATCCGTACGAGACTCTTAAAGCCCTCACACGTACCAACAAAAAGATATGCCGTGAAGATATCGCCGATTTCATCGGAAACCTCAATGTCGGCGAGGATGTGAAACGTGAACTTCTGAAAATTACACCGCAGAATTATGTCGGGGTATGACGGGGTCAATATAAGTTAATATAGTAGCGAGTTAAATTAAAACTGCGTAGATGCAGTATATTATTAATCAATCAAATATCAATCCGTGATGGACAACGAAGAAAAAATCAACCAGGGTAGTGCCGACAAATCACCGCGCCGCGATGATAGCAATGGAAGTGTGCGCTACAAAAAAGTGAATGTTTACACCGGTGGAGAAAATGCTTTCGACCGCGATGCAAGCC
>CAVFSQ010000247.1:0-1585 GCA_963625145.1 Bacteroidaceae bacterium
GCGGCTACGGTCAAAATCTGTGGCATGCACATGAATAACAAGCGGCTTTCCCGAAACTTGTTTGGCATGTATTCCGGCGGGATAGGTAAGCCAATCATGAGCATGGATGATATCGTATTGTAGTTGCCGTGCCACTACACCGCCTACTATTGAATAGTTGTTGATTTCTTCGTGAAGGTTTTCCGGGTATTTGCCCGAAAAGTTGATACAGCCCAAATCGTCTGTGTAGCAGTATCTGAAATCTGCATATATGTGGTTACGCAGATCATAGTATAATTCAGGTGACATTCGTTGCCCTATACGATAGTCAACATGTTCGCGGTTTACGTCGCGCCACACTACAGGCACGTTGTTCATCGGAATTATGTTAAGGAACGAACGGTCCTCGTCGCCATGGGGATTGGGAAGGCACAAGGTGATTTCCATGTCGCCTTGTTCGGCAAGTCCTTTCGTTATGCCGTAGCTTGCAGTCCCTAGACCGCCGAGGATATGAGGTGGAAATTCCCACCCAAACATTAGTACTTTCATAATGTATCCTCTTTTATGCTTAGCTTATTATACTTTTCGAGCAATCTTTCGGCCCTTAGAATGCTGCTTACGCTCATGGCATAGGCGTATGCGCCACGGCCGTGGAAAGGAGGGTCGCCATCGAACAATTCGGGTAGCGTACCGATGCAATGGTACGACAGCTCTTCGTCAAACCCTATTAATTGTCGTTCTATATATGACAGGCCGCTACGCTTGTAAACGTTAAGATATGCTTCCAGATAAAATCCCATGAGCCATGGCCATGCCGTGCCTTGGTGGTAACAGCGGTCGCGTTGTTGAGGTGAGCCGACGAAGGTAGGGTCGTAACCGCTGCTTTTGGGGCTCAACGACCTTAGGCCCTTTGGTGTAACCAATTCGCGTGTGCAGATGTCAAGCACAGACTTGCGGCTTTCAGGCGAAAGCGGCGAGTAGTCAAGCGCTACAGCAAATATCTGATTTGGACGTACACTCCAATCTGCCATTGTTCCGTCAACGTAATCAAACAAGTAACCGTATTTGTTTAAGAAAGTTTTGCTGAAAGAACTTTCGATGTTTGTGGCAAGTTTTTTTAATTGGTAAAGAACTGTCTTTTCATTGTCTGTGCCATATTTGTCGAAAATGTCGATTAGGAATTTGATGTCATTGTACCACAAAGCATTGAATTCAACAATGTATCCGGAGCGGGGAACTAGGGGCTTCCCGTCAATGGTAGAGTTCATCCAGGTTATGGCATTTTCGCGGCCATTTGAATAAATGAGGCCATTTTCGTGCACAAAAAGGTTGGGGTGTTTGCCTTTAAGAATGAAGAGAGCGATTTCAAGAAGCAGATTGCCGTATTTCCTGTAACATTCTTCTTGGGAAATCTGTTTGGCATATTGTTGAATGCACCAAATGGCCCATAAAGGAACATCAGGCTTTTCAATCTCGTTGACGTCTGGCATTGCGTTGGTTCCGCTGATTAAACCGTGTAATGCTTTGGTCATCGTTTCCATGTATTTTTCGAACAGATCATTTTCTCCGATAAAGAGTGTCAGTCCCGGCATTGAAACGAGCATGT
>CAVFSQ010000247.1:1638-2450 GCA_963625145.1 Bacteroidaceae bacterium
TCCTGCGGTAATCAAGTGGTCGTCGCCTTTTATTATTTTGAACTGATGGGCTGCGTGAACCAAACATTGGTAGAAGTTTCCAATCCCTTCATGCGATTCGATGCCTTTGTCCATCTGCTTTTTCATCTGCGATTGGTGTATCTCGTTTAGTCCGGCACTGAATACAATTTGCTCTCCCTTGCGTATGTCAACTTCAAAATACCCCGGCACTACGAGATCTTCATTGGAGTCGTATCCCCGTTCACGTTCGCGAGGGTAGTCGAGCCCACGATACCATTGGGGATTGTAAATGAAGTCGCTTTTTTTGTTGAGTTGCATGTATAGAGTAGGATAGCCGGAGTATAGACACATGGCTATGCCTCCGGTAACCGGTGTGTAGCCAAGATTTGCAGCCCAGTTTTCGTGAGTGAAAGAGTTTGCGCTACGGAAAGCTAGAAATGGTTTTAGGCGCAGGCGTGTCTTTGAATGTGCATCTACTAGGGTATATCTTATAAGAATTCTAGGCTCCTGTGCTTGGAATGTGATTTCCTTTTGCAATACGACCCCTCCCACGCGGTATGTGGTGGTAGGAACCTTGTCCCATTCAAAATGGTTTATATATTTATGGCCTTTCGGACTATAGTTTTCTCCTTGATATTTGTGAATGCTTAGGTTGAATTCGGCTCCGTGTTGTATCACAGTTTCGTCAAGGGACGAAAGAAGTACATGGTTTCGGTTTCCCATATCGGGAATGGGCACTGTTAGCAGCCCGTGATATTTGCGTATATTGCATCCAACAAGAGTGGTGGAAGCATATGCACCGCTTTTGTTTG
>CAVFSQ010000248.1:0-2397 GCA_963625145.1 Bacteroidaceae bacterium
TGGCTAACCTACAAAAAATCAAAGAGATAGCGGATAAAAAAAATATTTCGCTTTCTGCACTAGCTGGGGAACTTGGCATAACTCCACAGGCACTTTTTAAGCTAATGCGCAATAATTCCACAAAAATAGAAACCCTCGAAAAGATTGCGACTATACTAAAAGTTCCTATTGTGTCTTTTTTTGGAGATGCTACTCCTATAACGAGTGGCAAGTCTATTCAATTTACCGATTCCTTATCAGGTATTCCCTATTATTCAGAAATGCCGGTAAGTGCGGGTAGTGCCGACCTTCAGTTGATGGACGGCAACGAGCGTGCGGTGGGTTATATACGCATAGCCGGTGTGAGCGGCAAGTGTGCGTTTCCTGTTGTGGGCTGTTCGATGGAGCCGGTAATCCATGCGGGCGACATAGTGGTGGTGGATGTGCTCGACCGCTACGAGCTGATAGACCCCGACAAGATATATATGATAGTCACCGGCGACGACCGCATGATAAAGCACATCGAAACTGACGAAAGCAATCCCGACATACTGTGGTGCGTGTCGCCCAACTACCGCCGCTTCTCCATCCCCAAAACCGACATCCGGCAAATCTTCAAAGTAACCTTCTACGGACGGTTCGTGTGAGACTTTCCGTTTTTGCAGACGACAAAATGATTGTAGTAAATAAAAAACTAAACAAGTGATGATATGAGCCGTGCAAGGATTTACAAGCAGAAAGATTGCTTGACATTCTACAATCCTACGGCACAATGTCTACTTCCAACAACAACGTAAAATGTAAATAAATGAAGAACAACCGCTTACAGATTACCGATTTTTTGCAAGGAGTATCACGTTTTTACATAATCAAACGCTTTGTGTATCAGTCTACTAACCCCACAAAAAACCCCAAAAACGAAGGGCAAAAAGTAGACTACAACGGCGTATTTAGGTATATATTGGATTAAAATAGTCTACGGATGTCTACATACAGATTACGAATTGTCTACGACCAGAAGAAGGTTGCCAACCGCCGCACACAAGGGCTGGTGCAGATAGAGCTGCGCATAGGCACAAGCAAGGCGTATTTCACTACCGGCGTTAAGGTGTTCCCTTCGCAATGGGTGGAGTTGTCGCACAAGGTGCGCGGAACAATGGACGATGATTACTGCAACCACTCCATAGAGGCAACAATGGCGAATGTTGAGAACGCAGTCAGGAGCGCGGAGCGTGACGGAGAACTGAATGTCGCGGCGGTGAAAAAACGCTATACAAAAGCTCCCGTGTCGCGGGTTGAGGATTTCATCGACTACATGATATTGAAGCTGCGGGAGCGCACGGAATTAACCCCTGCGACAGCGCGTGTGCATACAAGTCTTCTCCACAAGTTGAAGCGGTACGGGATGTTCAGGACTTTCGCCGAGCTTACCCGCGAGAACATAGAGGCCTTCGACAGGGCAATGCGGCAGGAAGGGTTGTCGCAGACGAGCATGGCCACTTACCATGCAGTGCTGAAAAGTTATATCAACATAGCGCGGAAGGAAGGCCGCATGGACACTTATCCGTATGAGTTCTTCCCCATTTCACGTGGTACGGGCAAATTGAGGAAGTATTTAACCGAGGAAGAATTGCAGCGTGTAGTTGCCTGTAAATTCCCGCGCAAGCGTTACAATGTGACGCGGGATATATTCCTGCTGCAATGCTACACCGGCATGGCCTACGTTGACTTGTCCTCCACCGACTGGCGCCAGCTTCGCAGTGTGACCAGCGGCAAGTATGTGATACGCGCCCAGCGCCACAAGACGGGTGTGCCTTACTACACCGTGGTATTGCCCGAAGCGGTAGCCATACTGAAGCGGTACAACTTTGCCCCGCCTGTGCCGTGTCTGTCGACATACAACAGGCAACTGGAACTCTTGGCCTCCGTTGCAGGGATTAAGCGCATATCGTCACACATGGGGCGGCATACGTTCGCCACGCTTTGCCTTCGTGCAGGAGTGCCGATTGAAAGTCTGGCCAGAATGATGGGGCATACGGACATCAAGACAACGCAGATATATGCGAAGGTGCTCGACAGTGCGGTTGAGGATGGGTTCAGCAAACTGGAGGCGTTGATACGGAAGTGAAACAGTTGGAAAAAAAGGCAGCACCGGGTAGCCCTTCCCGATGCCGCCAAACGAAATATTATATAGAAACCAAAATACTATTCGCTGCAAAGGTAGAAAAAAATAGGGATAACGCTCGCGCGCACCCCTATAAATTCAACTTAACTAATTAACCTAAAAACTAATATGAAAAAACTACCCTAGTTTTCTTGCTGCAAAGGCGAGAATACCTATGGAAACACCCGCCGCGAGCATCCCCAGCAACCACTCCTTTGCCGAAGTAGTCTGCCGCTTTACTTCCTGCTTCTGCT
>CAVFSQ010000249.1:0-1866 GCA_963625145.1 Bacteroidaceae bacterium
GGAATACGTTGAAATGAAAAACTGCAGTGTCGCCGTGGCCAAAGCCGTGAAAGACGGCATAAACTGCAACCAGTATTTCCTGCAGGAAAGCGGCACACTCGGAATTTCGGGCATAGGCGACGATGGCATACAGGTGTCGTACAAGGACAGTACCGATCGCGAAGCCGACGACACCGGAAGCATAACGCTTGCCGGCGGTACGGCCGAAATCTCCGTTACGGCAGCTGCCGCAAAAGGCTTCAAGGCTGCGGGCGACATTCTCGTAACCGCCGGCAACTATACAGCCTCCACCTCGGGCGGCGGTGCATGGGACAGCGAGGAGAACGACACGAAAGCCTCTTCGTGCCTTGCAGCCAGCGGCAATGTGCAGATCGATGGCGGCACGCTTGTGCTTACGAGTACGGGCAACGGAGGCAAAGGCATTAAGGCAGACGGCAAACTGACTGTAAACGGCGGCGAAACAACGGTGAAGACCTCGGGGGCGGTGTATTCCTATTCAAGTGGTGGTTCGGGCTACTATCCGGGCAGGGGCGGCTATTCCTCGTCGGGAAGCAAATCGTCGCCCAAAGGCATGAAGGCCATGGGCAAAATAACGATAAATGGCGGCACCGTGAACGTTACCGTCACTGGCAGCGAGGGCATCGAAAGCAAGGATTCGCTTGAGGTTAATGGTGGCGATATCGTGGTCAATGCCTCGGACGATGCCATAAACTCGGCGAAGCATATGATTATAAACGGCGGCAATATTACCGTGGTAAGCACCGGTAACGACGGACTTGATGCCAACGGCAATATGTATATCAACGGCGGCTACATAATGGCTTTCGGCACTACGTCGCCCGAATGTGGCATTGATGCCAACGAAGAGCAGAACTACTCGGTGGTGTTCACGGGCGGCACGCTGCTGGCAGTTGGCGGCGACAACTCCGTGCCGAGCACTTCGGCTTCGACACAACCCTACGTCACGGGCAGCGCTTCGTTGAGCGGCGGCACCGTGGTTACGCTCAAAAACGGCACCGACACGCTCGCTACGTTTACCGTGCCGAGCAACTACGCTTCTTCGTCATCGTCGCAGGGCGGTGGCAACCGACCTGGAGGTGGCAATTGGGGTGGCGGAGGCGGACGCAGCAGTTCGCTGCTCGTTACATGCCCGGGACTGACTTCGGGAAGCAGCTATACGCTTACCTGCGGGGCGTCGTCGTCGAGCGTTTCGGCACGCCTCACTGGCAGTAGTGGCGGAGGCGGACGATGGTAGCCGGCAATTCTGAAGCATAATTGCACGGTAATATTACCAAGGCCAAAAGAATCTCATCTTTTTGCTTGCGGGTTACCCCGAAAAGAAAACGAAAGCATGCCTGACTCGAATATCCCATCTTTGCATTGTGCGCTGCCTGCAGGTTGCCAGCTGCACGTCAAGACCTTCAGCCAACTTACTACCGGCGAACTGTATGAACTTTTGCGCATCCGCTCCGAGGTGTTTGTGGTGGAGCAGAACTGTGTGTATCAGGACTTGGATAGCAACGACCAGGCGGCTGTACATATATGGCTTGCGCGCGGTGAAAAGGTATTGGCCATGTGCCGCGTTTGCCCCGGAGGTACGAAGATGGAGGGCACGAGCATAGGGCGCGTCATAACCACCGAACGCGGCAAGGGCTACGGCATGCTGATAATGAAGGCGGCCATCGGCGTCGTGCGCAAGCGCTTTCCCCATGCCGGCCACATCGACATTGAGGCGCAGTTTACGAAACTCGGGTTCTACGAACGCCTTGGCTTCGTGCCAACTTCCGAACCGTTTATGATGGAAGGCTTGATGCACATCGATATGCGGCTCGATTTTCAATGACATTATAATAACGGTATTTTTTT
>CAVFSQ010000249.1:1876-2393 GCA_963625145.1 Bacteroidaceae bacterium
GTTTTTGCTCAAAGCGGAGAGAGAGGGAGAAGATTTGGACCCTACACTCTACTAAAACCTGCTGTTTATCAATGCGTTACAAAACGGCATTTTGGCAAATTCTTGTCTTTTCGTCCGAAAATCGTCCGAGGACGCGGCATGCTTATTATTCTGAAAGTCAGTGACTTTGGGGTTTATACTCTTAAAATTTTTAACTTTTTTAATTCGAATTTCTGCGTATTCCTGTACATGATATGCTCCTGCACCTGCGTCTGGCACTCATAATGCCATCACGCCCATAGGCAGACGGATATGATTTCTTGTATCTACTTGTATCAAGTCTAGTAATCAACAACTTAACCCATCAATAGGGTTGTATAAATCTGTATCCGGCATGTATCTGCTTGTATCGGGATGTAGCATAGCATTCATTATCATATACAAAAATAGTATTATTCTATTGTAATCCTATAATATTGATAGAAGATTTATAGATATTTGGCTAAGTCAGGACGCAAATGCCAAAAGCGCTACGCCC
>CAVFSQ010000250.1:0-2393 GCA_963625145.1 Bacteroidaceae bacterium
GCAGTGCAGGAAGACCGCACGCAATTCCAGCGCGATTTCGACCGGTTGATTTTTTCCGCGCCTTTTCGCCGGATGCAAAACAAGACACAGGTATTTCCGCTTCCGGGCAGCATATTCGTGCACAACCGTCTGACCCATAGTCTTGAGGTATCGAGTGTGGGCCGTTCGCTGGGTTTGGACTGCGGAAACGAAATAGTCAAGCGTCACAGCGGGCTCAACAACGATTTTGCAGAATCGCTAGGTGCCATAGTCTCGGCTGCCTGCCTTGCCCACGACATGGGCAATCCGCCCTTCGGGCATGCCGGAGAGAAAGCCATCGCAAGTTTTTTTTCCGAAAGCGAAACGGGCAAAAAAATGCGTTGCTACAAAGACGCCGCAACGGGCGAGCGGCTTACCGATGCACAATGGAACGACATAACACACTTTGACGGAAACGCAAATGCATTCCGCATTCTCACGCACCAATTCAACGGGCGGCGGCGGGGAGGTTTCGTAATGACCTACCCCACTTTGGCCTCCATCGTGAAATATCCGTTTTCATCGTCACTGGCAACCAAGCAAAAGTTCGGATTTTTCGAGGCAGAACGCGATGCATTTGTGCGCATAGCCGACGAGCTGGGATTAATATGTTTCGAAAAACGCGAAGGCATGGTAAGGTATTCACGCCACCCCCTGGCCTATCTCGTTGAAGCTGCCGATGACATCTGCTACGAAATAATGGACATTGAAGATGCCTTCAAACTAAAAATACTGGGATTCGAGGAAACCGCCGACCTGTTGCTTGGCTATTTCAACGACAAAGAGCGCGAGCGCATAAAAAGGGCCTATCCCGATGTAACCGACTGCAACGAAAAGATAGTATATTACCGCTCGCAGGCCATAAACCATCTTGAGCACGAATGTGTAAAGGTATTTCTTGACAACGAAGACGCAATCTTATCGGGCACTTTCAAGGGAACCCTTTCCGAAAATATGGCACCGCACACGCTGCAGGCCTATCGGCAGTGCACAAAAGTGGCTGTGAAAAAAATTTACTGCAGCCGTGACGTGCTCGACATTGAACTTGCCGGATACCATATAATATACACCCTTCTCGAAATGATGCTGAAGGCCACGCTGACGCCCGACAACACATACAGCAAATTGCTGCTTAGTCGCATATCGTCGCAATACCAGGTGCACGCAGCTACATTATACGAGAGGGTAATGGCGGTGATAGATTTCATCTCGGGCATGACCGATGTTTATTCGCTCGACCTCTACCGCAAGATAAACGGCTCACAACTTCCAACAGTATAGCAAACATGAAGGTAAACATAGAAGAAAGTTGGGAAAAAGCGTTGGCTGCAGAATTCGAAAAACCATATTTCGCAGCATTGACCGACTATGTGCGCAAGGAATACGCCAGCAACACCTGCTATCCGCCAGGGAGCCTTATATTCAACGCTTTCAACCTTTGTCCGTTCAACGACGTAAAAGTCGTAATCATAGGCCAGGATCCTTACCACGAGCCTAACCAAGCACACGGTTTGAGCTTCTCGGTAAAGGAAGGCGTAAAGTTTCCTCCGTCTCTCGACAACATCTTCAAGGAAGTACAGGCCGACACAGGAGCGCCGCGACCCGAAAGCGGCGACCTTACACGCTGGGTGAAACAAGGCGTACTGCTGCTGAACGCCACGCTTACCGTAAGGGCGCACCAGGCGGGGTCGCACCAAAACAAAGGATGGGAAGAATTCACCGATGCGGCAATACGCGCCTTGACGACTCAGCGCAAAGGAATCGTATACCTGTTGTGGGGCTCCTATGCGCAAAAGAAAGGAGCAATAATCAACCGCTCCGAAAACCTGGTACTGCAATCGGCACACCCGTCGCCATTGTCGGCATACCGCGGTTTCTTTGGAAACCATCATTTCAGCCTGGCCAACGACTATCTTGCCAAACAGGGCAAAACACCGATTAAATGGTAAAAAACTAAACCGCAATGCACGCTTTCGCAACAATGATAGAAATCGGGGACAAAATAGTCTCGTCGGAATGCATCACAGAATATTTCTGCTGCGACCTTGACGTATGTCATGGAGAATGCTGTATTGAAGGCGATGCCGGAGCGCCAGTTACCCCCGATGAAATCGAGGAAATTGAAAAAGCGCTGCCACAAATAGACGACAAAATAAGCCACGCGGCAAAAAACCTAATACGAAAGCAGGGGGTGGCCTACAAAGACCGTGACGGCGACCTAGTGACAAGCATCATCAAAGGTAAAAACTGCGTATTCACTTTCTTGGGAAACAATGGATGTTGCCTTTGCGCTCTTGAACAGGCCCACGCAGAGGGGAAACTAGATTTCATAAAGCCAATTTCGTGCGCACTCTACCCGATACGCGTAACTACAT
>CAVFSQ010000251.1:0-2388 GCA_963625145.1 Bacteroidaceae bacterium
AATCAGTCTTGCGCGCTATCAATGCATCGTAGAACACTTTATAATAGGCAGCACAATTCTCTTTCTTCAGTTTATATTCCTGCTTTACCAGCATGAAGTCGGCTTTGGAGAACTGTTTGCGATTGTATGCCAGCAACACGGCATGGTCTATGATGCAACGGAACGGCTCGACCAAATCACAAACCAGCGACTTGCGCCTAAACCACAGCCGATGGTACACTCCTACATACAAATCGAAGCCAAACATGCGCACAAAACATTCCATGAAATTGAACAAGATTGTATAGCCGATATCGAGCGTTACATTCATGACATCGGTTTTCATTTTTGGGCGACGCCCTTTCCAGCCAAGGTTTTGATAGTATGCCGCGAAAAAGTTTTTTGCCACCATTCCTTCCAGCCCCATCAGCTTTTGGTATTCATTTATATCGGGCAATACCGAGAGTGCATCGTCACACAACTGAATGGCGCATACCGTAGTCTCGCCTTTTCTCCGTGTCTTTGCCAATGCAGATTTTTGGTTGAGCACCTTGTTCCTCACCAATATCTTTGCCACCGACAAATCGTCGGCACAGTAGCTGAATTGCCGTTTGCGCAACAGATAGTTGGCTTCGGCTTCATTGGCCCAATAGAACACGGGGCGCAGATTAGGCATCATCACAACTAGAGCCACGCCATACTTTCGGCACTTGTCGATAAGCGGTGTAGTAACAGTGATGTGCCCCACAATAAACAATGCCATTAACTTCTGGAACGGAAACTTTGTGAGAGTCGTATTCTTGTCGTCACCAATCTGTTCCAGCAGCAGTTCGCCGGCTTTGACCCTTAGGGCGCAATTGCGCTCAATGCAGTTCACCACGAAAACCGTGCGGGTTTCTATGTCTTTATGTGTAAACATTGTCGGTGGAAGTCTTGTCGCAAAGATTGCAATAAATGCAATGGATGCATTTGTTGGTATTTATACTGAACGGAGTCGATGCAGGGTCATAGTTTTTGAAACGGGCGATAAAAGCGGCAAGTTCCCGTTTTCCTTCTTCGCCGGGCAGCTGCACGTCGAAAAACTTATTGGTTGAAATCTCGTAGAAAGCAATCCGGGCAACTTCATAACCCATTTCTTCCATACAGAAATATTGGCCCCACAGCTGGTATATCTGTCCGCGGAAAATCTGCTTGAGATTGTTCTTGCGCTCCACTAGCGTGCGCGTTTCCAGATCGAAGACATCAATCCTGCCGGATATGCCCAACTCGTCGCAACAGACTGGCATAGACATAAGGCGGTTTTTGCGGGTAGAACCGCTCTTTTTGTCCACACCTTCATGCGCTATCGTGCCTTTGGTTTGCGGCACAGCTTTGTACACATCCCCGTCCGCCTCCATATACACACTATGCAGGTATATGGAGTACGGACAAAAGATGAAATCGTTGAGCGTTGACAGTGGAATATATTCATTCATCCAGGTAAGGTTTCTGCTGGGCGAAATTAAGCCAACTCTTGTTCGAGACATCAAACTTCAGCTTGGCAAGATCGCCGGCACACTTGATTTGCCTTACCAGCATCATGCCCTTGCGAGCGATATTGTAGGCGCCATTGGCATCGGCATCGCGCGGCAGAGAGCCATCGCTGTCGCGGCTGTCGAAGAAATGCTCTCCATCGTCTGAAACCGGCGACACCAGATAGTCTATACTGGTGGCCGGCTCGCTGTTGCGCATCTGCAAAGCAAGCCTGAACAACCGGAGCAGTCGTTCGAAGAAATTCTTCCCATTATGCAGAACAATGGATTTCTGAAGATTGCCATTTATGTCAATTTCAAATTCGGCAAAGAAATCCTTGAATTCCCGTGTGATGTCTTTTTCGGTATATTTCCAGTCACTGCTGTTATCGCCTTCTTTTTCAATCTGTATTCTGCTGCCTTTTGTGCAAACAGTCCATTGTGTGCGGGTTCCTTCTGCCCTTTGGGTAAAGTCAGCATAATCGAAAACAAACTCAAACCAGTCACTGCTTGCGTTGTACCTTATGCTTTTGAATTTGGCGAAAAACTCCTTGGTTTTTTCCTCGTTCACGTAGCGGGTATCGAATAGATTAACGAATCCTGTTACCGGGTCAATCTTCGAAGTATTCCATGCTGGAACATAAAAAAGGAATCCGCTTTGTTTTCCCAGCTTGTTGAAACTTTCAAACTTGCCGGTCAGCTGATAAGCATTCAGCAGTCCGCCGGGTTTAACCGGGTCGGCCTTTTTGTCTACAAGATAGTTGAGCTTTTCAATGAGCATCTTTTCGAATTTCTGATACACTTGTTTCTCGAACTTCTGCCTGCTGCGCATAAAGCCC
Source organism: Bacteroidaceae bacterium (assembly GCA_963625145.1). Lineage (GTDB taxonomy): Bacteria > Bacteroidota > Bacteroidia > Bacteroidales > Bacteroidaceae > UBA6398. Next base: position 2,330 of record CAVFSQ010000251.1, read on the forward strand.
ATATTCAAGTCTTCGAGCACCACAATGGCCTTGTATTTTAGCATCAGCCGGTTTATTAC
>CAVFSQ010000252.1:0-2354 GCA_963625145.1 Bacteroidaceae bacterium
GCTTTATCGCGAGCACAAACTGCCCAAGCGTATATGCCATTGCGACACTAAAGTCAACAACATGCTCTTCGACGCAACAACGGGCGAAGTGCTTTGCGTCATCGATTTGGATACCGTGATGCCCAGTTTCGTGTTTTCCGATTTTGGAGACTTCTTGCGGTCGGCAGCCAACACCGCAGCCGAAGACGAACCCGACTTAAGCCGAGTGGAATTCAACATTGATATCTTCAAAGCCTTCACGCAAGGATATCTTGAGACTGCACGGGCATTCCTTACCGATGTGGAAATTGAAAATCTGCCGTATGCCGCACGTCTTTTCCCGTTTATGCAGGCAGTGCGATTCCTCACCGACTATATCAACGGAGATACGTATTATCGCATTCAATACCCCGAGCATAACCTTGTGAGGACCAAGGCTCAATATAAACTTTTTGAGAGCGCAACCGCACAGGAAGACCAGATGCAGCTTATAGTTCAGCAATTAAGGGCGAATGATTAACTGCATAATATCACGGCAGGAGGAATAGTTTTCCACCCGCCAGCGGAATTGATGTAGTGCATGCTTGATTCCGCTGGCGGTAACCAGTCTGATTCTTGCGCTATGCGCTTAGAATTTTTGCGCTATGCGTATAAAATTTTTCCGCTATGCCTGACCACTAATTCCGGGGGCTGACAGTTTTCTCTTTGCTGTGATTTAATAATGGGCGAATCAATAAAATTTCTGTGTTTACTGTTCTTTATGCTGCCTTGCGCTCTCGGCATAACAGCCCAAAATTACTCTAACAGTCGTGATAACGAAAGAACTTCCTGGGAGGAGGTATTGGAATTTTATAGCGAGAAATATATTGAAGACTATAACGAAGACAAAATCAACGAAGAGCAATTAAACACTCTGCGCAACATTTACGACACGCCGCTCAATATAAACACCGTCACAAGACAGCAGTTGCTGGAACTTCCCTTTGTGTCGGAAACTCTGGCTTCAAACATTATAGATTATGTGAACAGGTATGGAGAGGTTTTGTCGTTATCGGAATTGTCTCTGGTTTACGGTATGGACTACAACACCAAGTATTTGCTTTCTGCTTTCCTTACATGCAGGCCCCCAATTGCAGAGCATCCGTCTGCAAAGCAAATTCTAAAAAAAACGGAACAGACTTTGGCCGTTAATTGGGTTACGCCGCTGAATACCCCGGAAGGATATAAAAGCAATTCTTCGCTTAAGAACAGCAGCCGTTACCTCGGCGACAAAAACCGGATAGCCGTGAAGTATACCTTCAACTGCGATGATGAATTGTTGTTCGGGCTTACATCGGAGAAAGACGCCGGTGAGCCATTTGCGTGCCGTGGCAATTTTCTTATGGATTCGTATTCGTTTTTCGTGCAGCGCAAACCGAAAAGCGGGAAAGTCAATTTCATTGCCGGTGATTTCCGCGCCCGATTTGCAGAAGGCTTGATTGTTGGCAACATGTTTTATAGCGGGAAAAAAAGTGCGCTTGGCAATTACAACACCCGTAGCACAATATCTCCACACTCATCCTATTCCGAACGCGATTACTTCCGCGGTGCCGCAGTTGCCCTGAAGTTCAAAAAAATACAAGCCGTTGCTTTTGCCTCTTACAACAGCAACGATGCCATCTGCAACGACAGTAACGAAATCACCTCCATTACCAACACTGGGTATCACCGCACTGGCACCGAACAGCAACGGAGAGGAAATTTGCACGATTTCACCGCCGCCGGCGACATTTCGTATAACAGTTCTTCGTTTCGGATAGGGATTTCAGCGGCATTGACTCACTATGACAAACGGCTTAATCCCCGCGACGCTCTTTATAACAAATATGCCATGCGCGGAAAGATGTTCCATGCCTACAGCGTGCACTATTCTTTTGGTTTCAAGAACATTTCTTCGCAAGGCGAAGCGGCGCTGAATAGGAAAAACGCTTTTGCATTTGTAAATACCATAAAATGGCAGCCTGCGAGTTTTTTGACTTTTACGAGTGTGCAGCGCAGTTATTCCATGCGGTATAATTCGCCTTATTCAAAAAGTTTTGGCAGCGCGGGGAAAGTCAACAATGAGCAGGGTGTGTTTTTCGGTGTAGCCGGTGACATTACCTCAAATGTAAATATGCGAGCGTATGCTGATTTCTACCGGTCGCCATGGGCTTCTTACAGGCACAACGCTTCTCTTTCGGCCAAGGAATTCTATGCCGAAGCCACCGTGCACGCGCAAAAAGGATTTTCGTTTATGATTGATTGGCGTTTCACGCGCAAGGCATACTGCGCACTTGCCGCTAATGGCGACACAACAGCTACCGACAAACACCAGTTGCGCCTGCAATGCAAACACG
>CAVFSQ010000253.1:0-2352 GCA_963625145.1 Bacteroidaceae bacterium
GTATATGGCCGAAGCCAAGTTGTGGGTTGAAGGGTTGGAATACATGGCTGGCAGTGCCACGAAGTAAACGATGTTCAGAGTAATGTTGAGTACTATGAAGAGCATCTTAAGTGCCACGAATTTCCATGGACGGTGGCGGTAACGCAGATAGGCAAAAGGAATACACTGAAAAGCGTCGATAGCCACACATGCAGCCATTACCGCTACATATTCGTTATGGGAAGCGTAACCCATAGCAGCCGACAGTGGCGATATAAATGCCATCACAATGGCAACGAACGCCAATGCCACACCGCCTACCATTATAAGTACTGTGGAATACGTGCGCTGCGGGTCTTCGCCTTCTTTGTTAACGAAACGGAAAAATGTGGTTTCCATTCCAAACGTCAGTATTACCAACAGAATTGCAGTATAGGCATACACATTGGTAATTACACCGTATCCGCCAGAAGCTGCCGCTATCTTGGCCGTATAAAGCGGCACGAGAAGATAGTTGAGAAAGCGGCCTATTATACTGCTCATACCGTATAGCGCGGTATCTTTGAAAAGGGTCTTCAGGTTTGCCATTGATTTTATTTTAATGCCAACAGTTGGCGTTATATTTTTTGTTTCTCAACCGAAGAACATGTAGCAGATTGCTATTGCGGCAAGTGTTCCTGCTATGTCGGCTATGATGCCGCATGCCACGGCATGGCGCGTAAATTTTATGCCTACACTGCCGAAATAGACGGCAAGTATATAGAATGTTGTGTCGGTAGAACCCTGGAACAGGCAACTCAGCCGTCCGGTAAACGAGTCGGCTCCGTATGCAGTCATGCAGTCAACCATCATACCGCGTGCCCCACTGCCACTAAGCGGTTTCATAAGCGCCGTAGGCAAAGCTCCAATCCAGTCTGTACGTGCGCCCAACTGCACGGCCACCCATTCTGCCGCATCGGTTATTGCGTCCATGGCGCCAGAAGCGCGGAACACACCGATTCCAACGAGTATGGCTACTAGGTATGGAATTATGCGCACGGCAGTCTCAAAACCTCCTTTGGCACCCTCTATAAAAGCTTCGTATACATTTACCTTGCGACGAATACCTACGGCAATGAAAGCCACAATTATAGTGAACAAAAGTATATTGGCTGCCGAAGTGCCTACAGTGTCCATAGCCTGACGGTCAAGGCTCGAGAAGCCCCAAACCACAAGTGCAAACAAAAGGCATGCCCCGCCAAGGGTAAGCATCAGTGTGCGGTTGAAGAGGTTTATGCGCTGGTATATGCTTGTGGCCACAATACCGGCAAGCGTTGCCACAAAAGTGGCAAGCAATATTGGTACAAACACATCGGTAGGCTGTGCTGCACCAAGCTGTGCCCGATAAACCATCACGCCTACGGGAACTATTGTAAGGCCGCTGGTGTTGAGCACAAGAAACATTATCATAGGATTGGTAGCAGTATCCTTTTTCGGATTCAATTCCTGAAGACGTTCCATGGCTTTCAGTCCTAAAGGAGTTGCGGCATTGTCAAGACCAAGCATGTTGGCGGCAATGTTCATGAATATATTGCCTACGGCCGGATGTCCTTTAGGAATGTCGGGGAAAAGTTTGCTGAAAACTGGATATAGTGCATGCGAAAGCGCCTGCACCAATCCTCCGCGCTCGCCTATCTTCATTATGCCAAGCCACAGCGACAATACTCCGGTAAGGCCAAGCGAAATTTCAAAAGCCGTTTTTGCTGTAGTGAATGTGGAATTCATTATTTCGGGAAAAACAGTCGTGTCGCCGAAAAACACGAGTTTCACAGCAGCAACCACAAAAGCCACTACAAAAAATGCAATCCAAATGTAATTGAGCACCATACAAGGCATGAATTTTATTGACCGGTGCAAAATTACCTATTATATTCTGAAAATTCCTTGCATTGCATCGTTTTTGCATTACGCAGCAAAACCACCAAAACAAAAGCCCGGATTTATCCGGGCTTTTGTTTTGGTAACATATATGACTGGACCTTTAAAAGGAAGCCCTTATCTTTTCGGCTGCAGCCTGCATTTCTTCGGGTGAAGGGCTCAGCTTCTGGCGGCGGAAATCAAGGTCTTTTTCGCTTTGCATAGGCACAAGATGTATATGTGCATGCGCCACTTCAAGCCCAAGCACTGCAACGCCTATCTTTATACACGGAAAAGCCTTTTTCAATGCCACTGCCACGTGCTTTGCGAACACCATCATTCTTGCAAGCTCTTCGTCGCTGAGATCGAATATGTAGTCTACCTCGCGGCGGGGAATTATGAGGGTATGCCCCATTACAAGCGGATTGATATCGAGAAAAGCATAGAATTCGTCGTTCCCTGCTATTCCGTACGAAG
>CAVFSQ010000254.1:0-2338 GCA_963625145.1 Bacteroidaceae bacterium
GCATGAGTCCCGACTGCACGGCAGTCACTATATAGCGTTGCTTGTATTGGCAATACTCCTGTGAGCGATCGGCAAAGTTTTCGATTTTGCCTTCGTCAAACGGCAATGGCGCTTCGGATTCCTGCTGCACGGGCTGCGGAGCATGGTGAGAAGAACTTTCAAACAGTTTCTGCCAGTTGCGCGGAGCCGGTGCCGCCGTTTTCTGCGGAGTGTTGAACGGATTGTATCCGCCGTTGTATTCCACGTTCGGCGGAGTGGAAGGTTTTACGCGGGGGTCGTATACGGGGATGTCAACTGCGGCGCTACCCGACTCAAAATCGATTTGCGGCACTGCGCTGAATTTCCCGACGGCTTCCTTTACCGCGGCCATAAGAATCTGGAACACAGCCTGCTCGTCTTCAAACTTTATCTCGGCTTTCGTAGGGTGTATGTTTACATCAATGCGCGACGGATCGACATCGAAATACACGAAATACGCCACCTGCTCGTCGGGCGGAATGAGCCTTTCGTAAGACACGTTCACAGCCTTGCCGAAATAGGGATGGCGCATATAGCGCCCGTTGACAAAGAAAAACTGCTTCGCGCCTTTTTTGCGTGCGCTTTCGGGAGTGCCCACAAAACCTTTTATTCTGACTATCGACGTATCAACTTCAATATGAAGCAACTGCTGATTCATGCGCTTGCCGAACACATCGGCTATGCGTTGCAGCGAAGAGCCCGCGGGAAGGTCGTAAACCATGCTGCCGTTGTTGTGGAGCGTGAACCGCACCTCGGGATGCGCAAGCACTATTTTTTCGAACTCAGCGACTATGTTGTTGAACTCCGTCTGATTGGATTTCAAGAACCTTCTCCGCGCCGGGATGTTGAAGAACAGGTTTTTCACCATAAAGTTCGACCCTACGTCGCAAGCCACGGGCTGCTGGTCGGTAAGTTTCGAGCCTTCGATGGAAATGGCCACCCCAAGTTTGCTGTCGGCAGTGCGGGTGCGCAGTTCCACTTGCGCCACGGCTGCTATCGACGGCAGCGCTTCGCCCCGGAATCCCATAGTGTGTAGGCTGAACAAATCGGCAGCCTTGCTTATTTTCGAGGTTGCGTGCCTTTCGAAAGCCAGGCGCGCATCAGTTTCACTCATTCCGCATCCGTTGTCAACGACCTGCACACATGCCTTTCCGGCGTCGGTCACAAGCACGTCTATTTTTGTAGCGTGGGCATCGAGAGCATTCTCCACGAGTTCCTTTATCACCGAAGCGGGGCGCTGAATGACTTCACCGGCAGCAATCTGGTTTGCCACCGAATCGGGAAGTAGATGTATTATATCGGGCATTGGCTTTGATTGGTCACAAATAGGCAGTCATAGCGAAGGCAGTCACTGCTGCGCATCTTTCTGCGTTTTTTCGAGTTTGCGGCGCGCTATTTCCGAAAGCGTCTGCAGCGGGGCCTGCCGCCTCACGGTTTCGCGCAATTGCGTTCCTTCGGCTTTTTCTTTCCACACGAAGATATCGTCTTTGTCCTTGGGCCGTATATAATCGAACCACGCAAAATTGCCCAGATAGAACTGGTCCTGCGGAGCCAACTGCAGCGGATACATGGTGCCGTTGGCCGGTGCGCTCCAGATGCGGCTCATTTTGCGGTCTTTCATATACATGTGCAGTTCGGAAGTCTGCATGCGGTTGAGGCCTATCATTATGCTGTCGCTGTCGTAGGGGAAATAGGCCACGTCGACATTGCCCACGACTTTGCTCCACGAGAGTTTCCCGTCCTTGAAGTATGCCATCATCTCGCGCCCGGCCACTTGGTTGTAGCTTACGCTGTCGAGCTGCTGGGCCAGCAGTGCCTGGCGCTTCACGTGCACGCTGTCGATTGTAGTGTCGCACATGAACACCTGTATTTCCTCGCCGAGCAATTGCTGGTTGCTGTTCCACACGATAGGATTGCCGTACATGGTCATTTTCCTGTCTTTTGAATCGTATTTCAGCGAGTCGCACACGCTCTGCACATCGGTGCGAAAAGCGCGTGCCTTGTGGTAGCCGTGCACAATGCGGAATACGCTGTCGGTGCGGATGTTGTAGGTAAATATCTTGAATGTGTCGGCATGCATGTACAGCGTGTCGGGCGATGAATAGTCGCGCACCACTGCATTCTGCGTTGCCATTGCATAGCCGGTGGTATCGTCGTATTCGCAATAATCACCGGTAAGCAGGTTCTTGTTCCCCTTGTCGTTGTAAATTATATTGCCGTAGGCATGCATGCGTCCGTTTTTCTTGTCGTAGAACATGCTGTCGCCGGTCATGGTGCTTTTGCCGTTCTGCACCACAGAGCGGTCGAAGAGTTCGGCATA
>CAVFSQ010000255.1:0-1096 GCA_963625145.1 Bacteroidaceae bacterium
TGCATACAGGGCGCCGACAGTCAGCGCATACGCTGCAATCATCATAATGCAGAGGGCATATGGATTGGTTATCTGGCTGGACAACTCGCCAACATTTCCGTTGCCGAGTGCGTGCGCACCTAGGAGATATGTTCCTACTGTAGGCACCACTACTTGCATGATGACGAATGTAAGAACTATGAGAAAGGCTTTTTTCATTGCATGTAGAAACTCTGTGTCTTTATAAAATTCGAACTGAATACAAAGTTAATGAAAAAAATCGCCGAAAGCTTTGTCCGTTAAATGGAAATTCTTAATTTTGCACCGCAAATGCGCTGAGGAGCGATAAAATGGCGGGATAGCTCAGCTGGTTAGAGCGCATGATTCATAATCATGAGGTCGCGAGTTCAAGTCTCGCCCCCGCTACTTTTGCAAAGGGCTGCAACAATGTTGCGGCCCTTTGCTTTTTTGCAGGCGCAAAAGCTTTTCACGCGTTTTTGCCAGTGTGGGGGGATTACGTAAATTTGCGCAACGAAGTTTAAGCATTATGATAGGAACTATAGTAAACACTTGCTGTATAGTGGCTGGTACCATAGTCGGGACTGTGCTTCACCGCGGCATTAAGGAAAAGTACAAGAAGACGCTCTATACCGGTCTTGGCCTTGCCAGCATTGCCATAGGACTCAACGCTACCATATCGCATTTTGCCGAGAGCAAGTTTCCGGTACTTTTCATTGTTTCATTGGCATTGGGAGGTGTTGTCGGTACGGCGATTGATATAGATGGGCGTTTCCGGAAGGCAGTAAATGGTCGTTCGCGCGGGGACGGTGATTCGCGTAACCTGGCGCAGGGATTGTCTACGGCAATATTGCTTTACTGCATAGGTCCTCTGTCAATTCTAGGTCCAGTCATTAGTGCGCTCAAAGGTGACAATACTTTCTTGTTTACTAATTCCACGCTCGACTTTGTGTCGTCGACGGTATTTGCTTCTACATACGGATTCTGGATGATACTTGCTGCGCCCGTGCTGTTTTTGTGGCAAGGTATGTTCTTCCTTGTGGCCATCATATCGAGCACCGCCGTGAGTGATGCATTGATGGCTGAATTGCTTATATTG
>CAVFSQ010000255.1:1106-2324 GCA_963625145.1 Bacteroidaceae bacterium
AACCTCCTTCCCGCGCTGCTTGTGCCCGTGCTGTGGTTTGTGGCCAGGTGGGCTCTTGGCTTTTAATGCGTATGGAGGAATGCTGTTTTTCTATAAGAAAGGCATTGCCCGGCGATGCTGTTGAACTTCTTGGTATTTATGCTCCTTATATTGAACGTACTGCGGTGACTTTCGAATACACAGTACCGTCTCTTTACGAATTCCGGCAACGCATTGCAGCTACGCTCGAAAAGTATCCTTGGCTTGTGGCGTGCGATTCTGCGGGTAAGGCATTGGGATATGCTTATGCCGGAAAGTTGAAACAACGTGCGGCATACGATTGGGCGGCTGAACTTTCGGTTTATGTCGACGTTGCAAGCCGCAGGACGGGTATTGGGTCGGCATTGTATGCTGAGTTGCAGAGGCTGTTGAAACTGCAGAATGTCACGAATCTTTACGCGTGTATCACTTATAGCGATATCGAAGACGAACTGCACGACAACTCCAGCCAGCGCTTTCATGAAAATGAAGGCTTTGCGAAGATAGCGCATTTTCACAACTGCGGCTTCAAGTTTGCAAAATGGTGGGATATGATATGGATGGAGAAGTTCATAACCCCACACCCTGCCGTTCCACAACCGTTTGTGCCGTTTCCGGAAATTGTTTAGAAAGCAGTTGCAAAATGCGTAAGGAAACTGTTTCGGACAAAAACAGCAATGTGGTGCCTACAAAACCGTTGTCGGAACGCGGAAAAATCGCTTCGCGCAACGGTTTGGCTTTAAGTGGCGCAAAATACTAATTGAATACCAAGGTTTCTTTTCTTGACGGCAGAGCACATGGTTTGCAAATAGCGTATTAGCATATCCGCCTCGCCCTTCACTTTTCCCAAAAAGTGGAATCACATCGGGTCAACATCGAAAAATATGTTCACCCGGAATTTCCCGCGTATAGTAGACGCTGCTTCGTGCAGGATTTCCCGTACATTCATCGGTTTGGCCGACAAAGGCACTTTAAGCATTATTTGCTTGATGTATTCAAGCTTAATGCGCGATACCGGCGGGGAGGCAGGTCCTAAAAGATTATCACCGAAAACGGGCGCAAGTTTTTCGGCAAAAACTTTTGCCGCATTGTCGGCCCGTTCGCTCCAGCGGCTCTTTATATATATGTTTATAAGCCGGCAGTATGGCGGAAACAAGAAAGACTTGCGTTCATCCATTTGGTCGGTGTACATCCCGGCAT
>CAVFSQ010000256.1:0-2299 GCA_963625145.1 Bacteroidaceae bacterium
CTGCTCGACATAAACAACGGCACCGCCGACCCCATACAGACCGGCGCCCTGCTGGCAATGATAAGCCAGCGCACACCAACCGTTGACGAAATACTGGGTTTCAGGCAAGGACTGCTCGAGACCTGTGTAAGCGTTGACCTTTCGATGTTCTCGCCCATAGACATCGTGGGAACAGGAGGCGACGGCAAAAACACCTTCAACATTTCCACATGCTCGTGCTTCGTGGTGGCCGGAGCGGGATTCCACGTGGCAAAGCACGGCAACTTCGGGGCAACGTCGGTAAGCGGCGCCAGCAACGTTATAAAGGAGCACGGCGTGGAATTCACTGCCGACCCCTCGCAGCTGATGCGCTCCATTGAGAAATCGGGAGTTGCCTACCTGCATGCGCCGCTCTTCCACCCCGCCATGAAGAACGCCGCCCCCATTAGGAAAGCGCTTGGCATACCCACGATATTCAATCTGCTCGGGCCGCTGATCAACCCTGCTAGGCCGCAGTACCAGCTTCTTGGCACGGCAAACCTCTCGCAGATGCGCCTTTACTACAACACCCTGAAGCGCATAGGCACCAGCTTCGCCATAGTAACCAGCATGGACGGGTTCGACGAAATATCGCTGACAAGCGACTTCAAAGTAATGACTCCCGGCTACGAAACCATCTACTCGCCCTCCTACCTCGGGCTCGGGAAAGCACCGCAGGAAAGCCTCTCGGGAGGCAACACCCCTTCCGAGGCAAGCGCCATATTCGACACCGTGCTCGAAAACCGGGCTACGCTCCATCAGAAAAACGCCGTAGTTGCAAATTCAGCGTTCGCCATCCAAACTGCCACCGGCAAAACGCTTGACGAATGCCTGGCCATGGCCCGTGAATCGCTTGAAAGCGGAAAGGCTCTCGCGGCATTCCACAAATTCGTTGAAACCAACAGCCCCACTGCAGCATGAAAGACATTCTAAGCGACATCATAGCCGACAAGCGTGCCGAAATCGAGGCATTGAAGCAAACCGTAAGCATCGACACGCTCTACCGCGATGCAATCCCCCACCGGCACATCCCCTTCAGCCATACAATAGAAACCACGCCCAACGGAATAATAGCCGAATTCAAGCGCCGCTCGCCATCGAAAGGCTGGATACACCGCGATGCCGAGCCCGCAGCCATAGCCCAAGGCTATGCCGCAGAGGGAGCCGCAGCCATGTCGGTGCTCACCGACGAAAAGTATTTCGGGGGAACGCTCGGCGATCTGAAAGCCGTGCGCCCAGCGGCAAGCATACCCCTGCTGCGCAAGGACTTCACCATCGACGAATACCAACTGCACCAAGCCGCAGCCGCAGGTGCCGACGCCATATTGCTCATTGCCGCAGCCATAAGCGAAAGCCTGTGCCGGCGGCTGGCACGCATAGCCCACGAGCTAGGACTAGAAACCCTGATGGAAGTGCACAGCGCCGACGAATTGTCGTATATCGGCGACGACATCGACGTGGTGGGGGTAAACAACCGCAGCCTCGGCACTTTCCACACCGACACCGCCGTTTCGGAATACCTCGCCCCCATGATGCCGCAGTACATAACCCACATCTCGGAAAGCGGCATACGCGGCGCTGCCGACATCGTGCGCCTGCAGCGGCTCTCCTACCGCGGGTTCCTCGTAGGCGAACTGCTGATGAAAGGCGACGACCCGGCACAGAACCTCGCCACCCTCAATTCCGAAATCGAAAAGCTTACAACCGCCAAATCATGATTGTCAAGGTTTGCGGAATGCGCGACGCCGAAAACATACGCCAGGTGGAACAGACCGGCGCCGACCTCATGGGGTTTATATTTTACCCCAAATCGAAACGCTGCGTCGGGCAGCTTCCTGCCTACATGCCCCGGCTGCAGAAACGCGTGGGAGTGTTCGTCAACGCTGCGAAAGAAACGGTTCTCGACACTGCCAGCCGTTTTTCCCTCGACTACATCCAACTGCACGGAAACGAAAGCTCTGAATTATGCGAAGACATACGCAGCTGTGGACTGCGGGTGATACGCGCCCTTGGCATAGCCGGCCCCGACGATGCGCGCAGGGCAGAAACCTTCACGGCTGCCGACCTGCTGCTCTTCGACACCCCCTCGCCCGCACACGGCGGCACAGGGCAGCGTTTCAACTGGCAAGCACTCGCTGCTTATTGCGGCAAAGTGCCCTTCCTGCTCAGCGGAGGCTTAGGCCCCGAAGCCGCCGATGACCTGCTCGCCTTCAGCCACCCCATGATGGCCGGCGTAGACCTCAACAGCCGCTTCGAGACGGCACCCGGAATGAAAGACACC
>CAVFSQ010000257.1:0-2295 GCA_963625145.1 Bacteroidaceae bacterium
GCTGAATATCGTGGTACGCGACATCAACGTGGAGCGCACCGTGAAAGCTGTGCAGAAAGCTGCCTATACCGGCGAAATCGGCGACGGCAGGATTTTCGTCATTCCGGTGGAAGACGCAGTGCGCATACGCACAGGCGAAAGCGGCGACATAGCACTCTACAACGCCGAAAAAGAAAAATAGCCCTCCGCGCAAGCAATTAAGTATGAAGTGTAAAAAGATTATCAACAACCAAAGAAGAGAAATAAAATGACAGCTATACAGGATTTAGGATTGTCAATCGACACAGTGTGGATGCTGCTTGCAGCAATGCTTGTGTTTTTCATGCAGCCTGGCTTCGCCCTATGCGAGGCAGGCTTCACGCGCAGCAAGAACACCGCGAACATTCTCATGAAGAACTTCGTAGACTTTATGGTGGGCTCACTGCTGTTCTGGTTCATAGGTTTCGGACTGATGTTCGGCAACGGCGGCGAGGGATTCATCGGCATTCCCAACTGGGGCGACCTTTCGTTCTACACTCATCCGGCCGGGCTTCCCATTGAGGGTTTCCTGATGTTCCAGACGGTGTTCTGCGCCACATCGGCCACAATCGTTTCGGGAGCAATGGCCGAGCGCACCAAATTCAACATGTATTTCGTATACTCGATATTCATCAGCATGCTTATCTATCCCATCGAAGCCCATTGGTCATGGGGCGGCGGCTGGCTTTGCAACGAGGCTGCCGGCAGCTTTATGATGAATACCTTCGGCATAGGTTTCCACGACTTCGCCGGTAGCGCAGTGGTTCACTCCGTGGGCGGTGTGCTGGCATTCGTAGGCGCTGCAGTGCTCGGTCCGCGCTTGGGCAAATACGACAAATACGGCAAGAGCCGCGCTATTCCGGGCCACAGCCTCAGCCTCGCATCAATAGGCGTATTCATTCTCTGGTTTGGATGGTTCGGATTCAACCCCGGTTCGCAGCTCGGCGCTTCGGGCGAAGAAAACCGCGTAGCCATTAGCCACGTATTCCTCACTACCAACCTCGCAGCAGTAGCAGGCGGCGTGTCAACAATGATTACCAGCTGGCTGAAATACGGCAAACCATCGCTTTCGCTCACCCTCAACGGTATACTCGCCGGCCTGGTAGGCATCACGGCTGGCTGCGACATGGTATCGCCGGCAGGAGCTGTAGTCATCGGCCTTGTATGCGGTTTCGTACTTGTGTTCTCGATAGAATTCATCGACAAGAAACTTCACGTTGACGACCCCGTAGGCGCAAGCACCGTGCACGGAGTATGCGGTATTCTGGGCACGATTATGACCGGTTTGCTCAGCACCAGCGCAGGGCTTTTCTACGGCCACGGCGCAGGTTTCCTCGCTGCCCAGACTTTCGGCATCATAGTAATCGACGCATGGACAGCCGCAGCCGGACTGGTTCTGTTCTTCGTAATCAAGAAGACTGTAGGTCTGCGCGTAAGCAAGCGCGTTGAAGAGGAAGGCCTTGACATATACGAGCACGGAGAGGCTGCTTACAACTAACATTACAACACCCCCCAAAACAGAACAACATGAAAAAGATTATAGAAAAAATCATGATTGCAGCCGCAGTGGTTGCCACCGCACTGCCGGCAGCGGCACAAAGCGAAGCCGAAATAAAGATAGGCACCGACATCGTGAACCAATATATCTGGCGTGGCCAGAAACTGGGAAACGTGAGCCTGCAGCCGACACTCGGAGTGGAATACAAGGGGTTCAGCCTCACAGCATGGGGAAGCGTAGGACTCAGTAACTACAAGGATACAAAGGAGTTTGACCTTACGCTCGCCTACTCCATCGGCGGTTTCAACATCGGCATCACCGACTACTGGTTTGACACTGCCGGCGACAAGTATTTCCGTTACAATGCCCACTCCACCGCACACGTGTTTGAGGGCAACATAGGATACGACTTCGGCGTGGTGAACTTCCAGTGGTACACCAACTTTGCCGGCAACGATGCCCGCAACAAGAAAGGCAAGATGGTATACTCGAGCTATGCCGAGCTGAAGGCTCCGTTCAACGCGCTGGGCTGCGCTTGGGAAGCGGCAGTTGGCTGTGTGCCCTACAAGACAGCAGCTTACAGCGAAGCCAACGGATTTTCAGTAACCAACGTGTCGCTGAAGGCTTCGAAGGAATTGGCAATAACCGACAAGTTCAAGCCTTCGGTGTTCGCCGGAATAGCCGCAAACCCAAGCAACGAGGCTGCCTATCTGCTTTGCGGCATAACAATAGAACCATAATTTTTTGATGGTGGTACCCACTGCTGGACCACCCTACAC
>CAVFSQ010000258.1:0-2266 GCA_963625145.1 Bacteroidaceae bacterium
GATGGAATCCTCCCCGGTAGTAATAAACCGTTGCCCCCTTCTTCTGAAGTTGCCTGACGTTATAGTCAACCACCCTAGGAGTTATGGGAATGTCACTGTTTTCGGAAACCATGATGCGCAGGTTTACGCCGCGTTTCACAGCCCTTTTCAGCGCGCGGCGCAATTTGCGGTTGAGAGTGAAATACGGATTCACAATATCTATTTCGTTTTGGGCGCAGTCGATGGCTTTCACGAAAGTTTCGCGTACGAGGCGCGGCGTCCGCCTTGGCTCGCGGTTTACTACCGCCACTGTTTTGCAACCCCGTGTAGAGCTGGTGTCGCGTTTGGCTTGACTAGGCAACGACACGCTTTGGGGATGCACTTCGGGGAAATATTCGTTCCCTCTGATGTTCTGCCCTGTGGTTTTGTTCCAGATTCTCAAGAAAATGCTCTGCAACTCCCCCACTACATCGCCTTCCACTCTCATATGCATGTCGCGCCAGTTGCCCACTTGTTCCGTGCCGTTTATATAATAGTCGGCAACGTTCATTCCGCCGGTATAGGCAATGGCTCCGTCTATGACTACTATTTTGCGATGGTCGCGGTGCAGGGCGTAGTCCACCCACGGAAAGCGCATGGGATAATACTCGTAGATTTCTATTCCCGAGGCACGCAGTTCTTTCAGTTCGTCTTTCTTGATGGGGCGGTTGTTCGAAGCGTTGCCAAAGGCATCGTAAAGTACCCTCACATTCACTCCTTCGCTGACCTTCTGCTTTAGAAGCTCGAAAAGTGCCCCTGCTATAGAGTCATTGCGAAAATTGAAATATTCGAGATGCACGGTGTTTTTTGCCGCTGCAATAACAGCGAACATGTCGTGGAATTTCTCCTTGCCCGAAGGCAACAGAACGAGACTGTTGTTGTGCGAAACATTGAATCCCTGCCCTTCAATGAAACGCACAATTGCCGAGTCGCTCCGGGCTGTATCGGGCGGGCATGTATTTTGTCCGTTTACGGCCAAACAGGCCATGAACATTGCAATAAAAACAATCAGTTTTCTCACACTCCTGTCTGTTTTGCGTGTCAAGTCGGTTACAGCATGGTGCGGAAAGAGTCGACGATTCCCTGCACACGGCGCGCGTTGTCAACCACCACTACGGCGTGTATCTTGCGGGCGTGCATGATGTTCTCCACTTCGCTGATTTTCGTGTCAGCGCTGACCGTTACGGGAGTGCGGGTCATGATGTCGCCTGCCCGCAATTCGAAGAAGCGGCTTTGTGAACTTTCCATGGCCCGGCGCACATCGCCGTCGGTGATTATGCCTTCAAGCGTGCCGTCGGCCGAGGTTATCAGGCACAGCCCCAACCTCCCTTTGCTCACGAGCGTCACGGCTTCGCCAAGCAGGATATCAGCCTGGGCAATGGGCAGATTGTCTTTCAGCATCACGTCCGCGGCCCTTGTCAGCAGTTGCTTGCCGAGGCTTCCGCCGGGATGGAACCTTGCGAAATCGCATGCCTTGAAGTTACGGGCACACATGAGGGCGCACGCCAGCGCATCGCCCAAAGCGAGCGTTGCCGTGGTTGATGTGGTGGGAGCAAGACCAAGGGGCTCGGCTTCGTGCATAGCCGTGATGGCAATGTGTATCTTTGAATTGCGTGCCAGCAGCGACTGCGGATTGTTGCTGATTCCTATAATCGGGATGTTTCGTTCGTGAAAGTATGGAAATATGCGCAGCAGTTCGTCGGTCTGCCCGCTGTTTGATATGGCCAGCACAACGTCTTCGCTGCTGCACACGCCCAAGTCGCCGTGATAGGCGTCGAGGGGATTCATATAGAAGCTCGGAGTGCCCGTACTCGAAAGCGTTGCGGCTATCTTTGCCCCTATGTGGCCGCTTTTCCCCACGCCGGTTACCACGAGCTTTCCCGAAGAGTTGAGAATAAGGTTGGCTGCCGCCGTGAAATTCTCGTCAAGGCGTGAAATCTGCTGCAGAATGGCATCAGCTTCGTCGCGCAGGCATTGCACGGCTATTTCAATGCATTTCTTGTCTATAGTGTTCATGATTGCGTCAGGAAAACATTAAGTTGTGTATTATCCCTTCCAGTTTGTCGAGAGCCAGCATGTTGGTGGCGTCGCTGAGTGCGTGCACGGGGTCGGGATGAACCTCAAAGAAATACCCGTTGGCACCGAAGGCCTTTGCGGCCATGGCCATCATGGGAATGTATTCGCGGTTGCCGCCGGTTGCTCCCCCTGCGGCTCCGGGGCGCTGCACGCAGTGGGTGCAGTCCATCAC
>CAVFSQ010000259.1:0-2263 GCA_963625145.1 Bacteroidaceae bacterium
CGGGATCGGTTTTCAGCGATGCGGCTTCCTCGACCAGCGCGGCATACTGCTGCTTGCGTGCATTGCTGCCCGCATCCATAGCCGCCACGTCGAGCAGACCGGAAATCACCTTTGCCGTTTTGCCGAGTTTCAGCACCCACGGGCGTATGTCGTCGAAGAAAAGCCGCTGCGAGCTCTGCCGAGCATATTTCATTCCGCTTACCTTTTCGCAGTTTTCGGCCACAGCCGAAAGCATCTGCTTCAGGGCCGAGGCATCGCCGCCGTTCTTGTAGTTTTCCACCAGGCGGCCGAATTCCTCGGAATCGTTTACACGCAGGAACGGCACAATTCCTGCCACTGCCTGGGCGTACTCCTTGCCCACTGCCGCGGGCACTGCAGCGTTCCAGCTTTCCACGCTGTTGAACGCCGAATTGTTCCACGCGAAGTCGGCCACGCTGAAGAGGGGTATCTTGGCTATTTCGCCCTGCTGCATGGGGTTGCTGAGCAGCGAAGCGCAGTTTTTGAGGTCCTTAGGCATCGTCGACTTGCCGTCGATTGCTGGCATGTCAACAAAGTTGGAATACATGTCAGAGGGGAAAGTCCACGCGTCGGCATTGTCGTTGCACGGATAGTTCCACCACCATGCCACTCCGCGGCCGAAATCAGTTTCCACCACGTCGAGGTCGGTATTGTTGGGCACGGTCCACACCTGCTGCCCGGTGATGTAGACTTGGGTTTTGTGGGGTGTGTTCGAGAGGGCTTTGTAGAAATTCGTCCTCACCTCGGGCTTTTCCCATCCGTAGGCGTACAACTGTGGCACGAAGTGCAGCGGCTTCAGCGTATCGGCGGGCTCTGCGCCCTGGAAGTTCCATTTCCGGTCCATGGCATTCTGCAGGTCGGTGAGCCGGCGCGCATTGAGCGCAAGCGTGGGGGCATCGGTAGGCACGCCCACGTCGTCTACAAACACGGCAAACTGCCGCACTCCCAAACCGTGCATCAGTTCAAACTTGCCCATAATGCGGTCGATGACGTTGTCGTCCTTCCCGGTGAAAGCCTGTCCCGGATGTATGGCCCAGATAAAGTTAACCTTCGTGGCAGCCGAGACTTTGCATATTTCCTTCATGTCGTTTGAAGTGAAGCACCCCATCGACTTCTGCTCGTCGTCGAGCGTTGCGGGATAGGGTTTCTCCCAATACTGCGAATGATAGGCGTCGCTCTTCGCTCCGTACATGTACGAATTCATCTTGTAGCGCATCATGAACTTCAGCAGGTCCTTCGTCACGTCGAGCGAATAGGGCATGCCGTAGTAGCCTTCAATCACGCCGCGATCCTTGATGTCGGCATAGTCGTAGAGCGTAACGCACGGCAAGTTGCCATTGCCGCGGTCGAGCATCTGCTCAAGGCTGGCGATGCCGAAGAACACGGCATTGGTATTCTCGCCCAGAATCACAAGCCGCGCATTGCCGCCGGCTGAGGTGAGTGAAAGTATATGGCGGTCGTATTTGCCGTTCGAGAATATGTCGCGCTTCAGCGCCAGTTTCTTGCCGAGCTTGTCGGCACTGCCTTTCGAGCCGTTCACGCCAAGATAAATGGCGGCATTGCCTTTGGCCGGCTTTTTCGCGAATTCGGCCTTTAGGCCATGGTCGCTGAGCACATCCACCAAGCGTGCCTTCGTGGCGTTGTCGATGCCCTTTTCGGCCACCACCGAGACGGTTGAAGTAAAACTGCACGTGCCGTCGGCTGCCACCAGCTCGTGCGGCACAGGATAGATGTCGTAAACACTGCGGGCCGAGGCACCCATACAGGCTGCCAGGAAGGCAACCGTAACGATATTCCTTATTTTTCTGAAGTACATTGGTTTTGTATTTTTTCTATTTGGCTACAAATATAGCGATTCCGGCTCTAACGCGGTATATGCGGCCGCGAAAATCTTCGGCAACGAAGTCCAGAACGTTCAGTGCAAAGATACTACGTAAAACCTTATTTTGCAAGAGGAAATCTACTAAAATTCCATAAACAACCAGTGGGCCGGAGTAAGGAAATTGTAAGGCACAGCGTTTCTCGCACAAGGCACAGCGTCGGCGCGGAATGCGCTCAGCGCACCGCGGGAATGCAGAGAAAAAGAGAACACGAATCTGTGTAAATCTGACAAATATGACTAATACACCGGTGTGCCATAATATAGACTACGCCTCAGGATACTTGAACACAAATTTTCAGTCTGCGTTCGGCTTACACTATATTTCGCCATCTCCGAGGACCTCATAGTCGCAGAAGGCTAGGG
>CAVFSQ010000260.1:0-576 GCA_963625145.1 Bacteroidaceae bacterium
GCCATAGACAGTGCGCGAGAGTATCGGAAAATCGTTTCTTATTTGCTGTATGTCGTACATTATATTTCTGTTTTTACCTTGCGAGCCACGCTTCGGGATTGAGTTTCGAAGTTTCACGCCGCAACTGGAAATGCATGGTGCAATTGCCCGAAGCATCGCGTGCCACACTGCCCAAAGTCTGCTTAGTACGCACTTTCTGCCCTTTTCTTACCGACACCGACGCTAGGTTGCAGTATACCGAAATGTAGCTGCCGTGGCGCACCAACACATTCGAAGTTCCGCCAAGCGAGAACACAGCCGAGACTTCACCGTCGAAAACCGCACGGGCCTGCGCTCCAGCCTTGCCGGTGATGTTAACGCCTTTATTGTCGAGCTGCACGCCCGAAAGGCCATTTACATTGTGCACGCCGTAGTGCTGGGTTATCATATAGTCGCCCGAGATAGGCATGGGAAGACGACCTTTGTTTGAAGCGAAATCGTTGGAAAGGGCGCGGTCTTCGGCTTCCATCTTGAACACTTTCATGTCATCGACTTTCTTCTTTGAGGTTTTTGCCGAAGTTCCGCTGTCTTTCGGAC
>CAVFSQ010000260.1:586-2253 GCA_963625145.1 Bacteroidaceae bacterium
GGGTATTGTTTCCTTTCTTTGCCGAAGACTTTTTCTTTTGGTTAGCTTCTTCACGCATTTGCTGCTCGGCAATTTTCTTCTGCCGTTCGATTTCACGGCGGCGCGCCTCTTCCCGCCTTTTCTTTTCTGCCAGAATCTGCTGCTGTATCAAAGCATCGATTTTAGAATTGAGTGAAGAATAGCGTTTCTTGTCGGCACTTATCGCCGTCTGCACCTGCTTCTGTTTTTTCTGCAGACCATTGACTATTTTTGTGCGTTCGGCATGCTGCCCCTCAAGTTTTGTCTGTTCGCTACGTCCTTCGTTGAGCAATACGTTCTTCTCGTCACGCGTCTTTTTCACTTCGGCATGTTTCGCATCCACCTGTTCCTGCTTGCGCTTAAGCAGTTCTCCCTGCACGCGCTGGTAGCGGGCATATTCCCTGACATATCTGAAGCGGCGTATCATCTGAGTAAAGTTGTCGCCCGAAAAGATGAACATCAGTTTGTTTTGGGAATTGCGGTTGCGGTAAAGATATAGCATCGCACGGCGGTATTGTTTCCGGCGCGTTTCCAATTCAGTTTTCAGAGTGTCGAGTTGCTTCTGAAGTTCCTTTTCCTTTTTGTCAAGCGTATTGACATCGGCCGAAATCGCATCAACATACTTTTTCTGCGTGCTTATCTGCCCGTTGAGCACATTTAGGTTGCTCAACTGCGAGCGTACGTCTTTCTTGAGAGTTTTGAGCATACCCTCGTTCTGGCTTATCTTTTTCTGCAGTGTGGTACGTTGCGACTGCAGGTTACGCAGTTGTTTGTCGTTTTGTGCCGCGGCATCGGTAAACGCCAGCAGCAGGGCCGTCAAAATCAGTATGGAGTGCAGACGAATTTTCATTGCAGGGCCGAAAGTTTTGCCATTATTTCATCGATGGGACGTTGCTTGTACGACGAAGGCACCTTTGTATGGGTTTCCCATTTGTCGCTGTCCGACAAACGGCTGAGACCTATCGTCATGTTGATGTCGCGCTTGCCGCCTTTTGCTTCGAGCGAAATGCTAGTAGGAAACTGTTTACCTTCAAAGGACGTAAAATCAGAATATTTGCACACAAGGCTTTCCTTGGCAGTAATACTCTTGGGATTCACGGTCACACGGTCGAGCAGCGCATCGGATGTCTTTGTCAGGAATTCGTAGTCGAACTTCGGCGAAGAAGTCAAACTTAACAAGGTGTGGTCTCCGCTCGATGCGATGACAAACTTGTCGAGCGATGATTTCACGTTGCGTGTACCGGGAACAAAAATCTCATTCCAGAACATCGATTGAAGCACATAGAAGTCAAGGTTGGCGCTTTTCAGGAAACTGGCGTCGGCATAAGTAGCTTTCACATACTGCTTGTTGAAGCGGTCGATGAGCAGCACGTTTTCGGGCGAGAACTCAATGCGCGCCACTTCCATTCCGAAAAACGACATTGAAATCTGTATCACATCGTCGCGCTTCATTCTGAGGTTTCCACCAAGCGATATGCTCTTGGTACCGCTCTGCAGTTCTACGCTTGCCTTTGCTGTTATGCATTCGGTTTTCTGGAAATTGTCGGTAACCTTTTTCGCATAAACGGCGGCCGTAGTCTGTGTGTTGGCGGCAGCCGTTCCCTTGGAAACGTTCTTCGACGTGCTGCACGCGCCGAACAGGGCAGCAA
>CAVFSQ010000261.1:0-2249 GCA_963625145.1 Bacteroidaceae bacterium
GGATTTAACCGTTCTCCGCAAAGCATTGCCCGAGAAATTGTATGCGCATAGCGCAAAAACGGTATGCGCACAACAGAAAAACAAAATGCCTTAGAATTTTGAAAGGATGCCTCGCAATTAAAACTGCAAAGCACATTGTTTCCATGCATTCAGCATATACCGGTAACAGCTACATACAAATCGCCCGTTACACACGCCAGGAGCCTCTCTCCTACCCTTTTTTTGCGATGTGAACAGGAATGGTGTCTGACTCTTTCACCGTACTGATTACAAAGATGCTGTGGAGCGCCCCTATACAGTCAAGTTCGCCCAGCGTATTGAGAACAAAGTCTTGATAGTGAGCCATGTCGCGCACATAGATCTTCATCAAAAAGTCGTAGTCACCCGAAGTGTTGTAGCACGTCACCACCTCATCTATAGCCATCACTGCTTGCTTGAAAGCCATGCCCGTCTGCTTGTTGTGTTGCCGCAGACGCACATTGCACAATACCACAAAATCTGTTCCCAAACGCTGAGCATCGAGCCGCGCCACATAACGACGAATGTATCCTTCGCGCTCCAGTCGCTTCTGCCGTTCAAAAGTAGGTGAAGGCGAAAGGTTTACTGCTGCGGCAAGTTCCTTTACGGTGAGTTTGGCATTGGTTTGAAGCACACGAAGTATGCGGATGTCTGTTTCGTCTAACTGTTCCATTTTTGCGTTCGGAAAATTCCGTGTTTTCAAGAATAGTTTTCTTGAAACTTATTATTAGCACGGCAAATTTAGGATATTTTTCCGAGTTTCAAAAAATTTTTTGCCGGCAAAAAGTCTTAATATAACTTTGCCGCGCTTTCAAACAAAAAAAAAAAAAAAAAAAACTATTTTTCATCATGACAAAGACTAACAACACGCATGCCCCTTTCCGTGCCGACTACGTTGGCAGTTTTCTGCGTCCCGAGCCACTCAAAGCCGCCCGTGCCAAATGGGTAGACGGCCAGATAACCGATCAAGAGTTGCATAACGTGGAAGACGCTTGCATTGCACATCTTGCAGAGCAGCAAATAGCCGCAGGCTATCACGTAATTACCGACGGCGAGTTTCGCCGCTCGTATTGGCACCTCGACTTCATGTGGGGACTTGAAAACGTACGCCACATCGAACAGGAACACGGCTACCAGTTCCACGGCGAAGAAACTACACGCGGATCGCTCAAGCTCACCGGAAAATTGGGCGGCCACAACCACCCTTTCGTAAAGCATTACACCTTCGTAAAGCAGTTTGAAAAGGAAGGGGTAGTAGCCAAGCAGACCATACCGGCACCGGCCCAGTTCTACGCCGAACTTTTCCGCGGCGACAACGCGCTGAACACTCAGCACTTCTACCCCGACAACGAAGAACTAATACAAGACATCGCCTCTGCATACCGGCAAGTAATCAAGGACCTATACGATGCAGGATGCCGCAATCTGCAGTTCGATGACTGCACCTGGGGCATGGTGTGCGACACAGAGTTTTGGGAAAAGATGGTAGGCTCGGCCTATGACGGGCAACAGTTGCAGGAATCCTATCTGCGCGTAAACAACCTTGCCATCGAAGAGCACCCTGCCGACATGGTTATCAACACTCACGTGTGCCGCGGCAACTACCACTCAACATGGGCTTCAAAAGGGGCCTACGACTCTGTAGCAGCCAAGCTTTTCGCCCGCGAAAACGTTGACGCATTTTATTTGGAATATGATGACGAACGTTCGGGCGGTTTTGAGCCGCTTGCTCTTGTACCCGAAAACAAAAAAGTAGTGCTCGGACTTATTACCACAAAGCGCCCAGAACTTGAAGACAAAGCTGCCGTAAAGGCCCGCATAGCAGAGGCCACAAAATACATACCCCTTGACCGCCTTTGCCTCAGCCCTCAATGCGGCTTCGCTTCGTGCGAGATTGGGAACAAACTCACAGAAGCCTAGCAATGGGCCAAACTGAAACTCATACGCGAAATCGCCGAAGAAGTATGGGGATAAGTGCCACGCCCACGGAACTACTACACAAGTGCGAGCGAACAAAGGGACAAATTCCGCAACACGCGGTGCTTGTCCCCTTTCCCTAATTGTATATGCCTACGACCAACTACTTGATCAAACAGACCGAGTACAGTTCAGAGCAGCAGGCCGTGTCTGCACCAGGTTTATTTCAGCCGCCATTTTCCCCCGACTTTCACCGCCTGCACCACAATTTCCTCGCGCGTACTGTCGCCATAGGCTACGTCGGTGCGCACCAC
>CAVFSQ010000262.1:0-2235 GCA_963625145.1 Bacteroidaceae bacterium
ATATTATCCGAACAAGTTTAGTTTCAAGATTATATAAAGCTATATTAAACTAACTATTTGTAACGCAAAAACGTTACACTCCCGATATCAGTTTTCAAATTTCACAAGATGCCATACACCGTCATGCTTCACAAACTTAAACACGCAGGACATTCCGCTTGAACTTTCTCTTACAGAAACAACTCTAACATTACTGTTTTTTAGGCGCATACCATAATCTATGCTATAGACGTCGCCTTCCGGCAACTCGGGATGAAATACGGGCCATTGCTCGCGTTCGATAATACCTTCGATTTTTTCATTGCGATTTTCATCGTCGTAAGTGATAAAATCGATAGTCTCTGCCAGATGCTCCGCTTGAAACACAGAATCGTTGGCGAAATTGCCATAAAACTCCATGAAGTCAGCATCCCTGTGGCGCGAAATCGGGAAGTTTTTAACCACCGACAAGAGCCAGCGCCCACTATCGCGAACAAACACATACTGCCGGCAATATTCACGGACAAACTGCATGCATTCCACTTTCACCGTATCACTGCTGAAATGTGCAAGTTTTTTAAGCGAGCGTTCACTGTCTAGTATCACCAAATGCAAATTATCCCCAAAATGCAGGCGATTGAATTTCCAGGCTTTGCGATTAACAGTCTTCACCTTCTTGCCTTCATAACATTTAAGCGGAAATTTTGTACGGCTGTATTGGAAATTTCGGTTCGTGGTGTACGAGTAAATGAAATCTGCGAATAATTCATCAACGGCAGCAGGAGGTGCTGCTTCTGTGGTGTCCAGCACTGTCGTATCAGCATCCGACACAAGCGCTGAATCCTCGGCTATCGGTGAATTGATTGGTTCGGGGACGGATTTACGGTTGCTGCATGACACCATGAAAACCGCAGCAAGCAGCCCCAAATACAACTTTTTCATTTCTTTTTCTTAAACGACTGCAAAAATAAGCCTTTTATAGAATTAACGGAATATTGCAACGCGAAAAATTGCTAACTTTGCGCCCATAACGGATAATAGAGACACTTATGATAATTGAGAAAATTCAGAATCTTCTTGAAGAAATTAAAAATCTCAACGCTAAAGATGTGGCCGACATAGAGGCTATACGCATCAAATATTTGAGTAAAAAAGGCGAAATCAGCCAGCTGATGAATGAATTCCGGAATGTTGAAGCCGACAAGAAGCGCGAAGTGGGAATGAAAATCAACGCCCTCAAGCAAGCGGCTCTTGAAAAGATCAACAGCCTGCGCGAAAATATGGAAACCTCCAGCAGCGACAACAGCGACATTGACTTAACCCGCACTGCAAACCCCATTAAACTCGGCACCCGCCACCCTCTTACACTCATAGAAAACAAGATAATTGACATATTCAGCCGCATGGGGTTCGTGTTGGCACAAGGCCCTGAAATTGAAGACGACTGGCATGTATTCTCTTCAATGAATTTTGCCGCCGACCATCCCGCACGCGACATGCAAGACACTTTCTTCGTTGAAAGCCCCGATATACTGCTGCGTACCCATACAAGTTCAGTGCAAAGCCGCGTAATGGAAAACTCGCAGCCTCCCATCCGCGTGATATGCCCGGGGCGAGTTTACCGCAACGAAGCAATATCGGCACGCGCACACTGCTTCTTTCATCAGGTAGAAGGCTTGTATGTCGACAAGCAAGTTTCATTTGCCGACCTTAAGCAGGTACTCCTCACTTTTGCGCAGGAAATGTTTGGTCCTGGCACCAAAATACGTCTCCGTCCCTCCTATTTCCCTTTCACCGAACCTTCGGCAGAGATGGACATCAGTTGCGACATTTGCGGAGGCAAAGGATGCTCGTTCTGCAAACACACAGGATGGGTTGAGATTTTGGGATGCGGAATGGTTGACCCTGCAGTGCTCGACGCCAACGGCATCGACTCAAAGCAATACACCGGTTACGCGTTTGGAATGGGCGTTGAGCGCATAGCCAACCTCAAGTATAAAGTTGACGACCTGCGGCTCTTCTCTGAAAACGACGTGCGTTTTCTCGAAGAATTCACCTCTGCCAACTGATTTGGCGGGCATTCCCCTATTCCACCTTCGAGCGAATGTAGCAAACACCGTAGCCGATAAAGTACAACTACAATATATCATATTATGAGCTGGCTAAAATACATAATTTCAGCAACGGTTCTCACGTTTTGCACATTTGCACTACAGGCGCAGAACAAAGGGGAGAACAACCCCGTAACGCTTGACA
>CAVFSQ010000263.1:0-2232 GCA_963625145.1 Bacteroidaceae bacterium
GTTGTTGGCCGCATGCTTCGGGGCATGAAAGAAGCTGATATGGTGTTTGGCAATCAGTTCGATATTGCCGACACTGGGGACATTGCTAAGAAGGGCCCTGCAGCAAAATATGCTTTTGCGATTAAGTATGCGGATAACGTCTTTTCGGTTTGGATGGACTACTCCCAGGGGCTTACTTATATACAGACAAAACTTCCGAAACAGGTTAAGAATGTTTTCACGTTAACTAAACGAGATGCAAGCCTGGATTATAGGAGCGTGGATAAGGCAAGCGGATATATCAAGGGCCTTAATAATCTGTGGTATTCCGGCCTTATGCGCTTCGATTCACCGGTGACAAGAGAGTTATTTCTGCAGGTGTTGGACTTCCTTGGTGTGCGCTAATTGTGAAGGTTTACACTGTAAACAACAATATAGTATTATATAGGTATCGTAAGGAATCAACGAAAGGAATCTGCAATGGCACGTATGAATGACTGGGGAGTTATGACCAAGGCGCAAACGATTAACGGAAAATTCGTGGCTGTGAGTGCAAATCTGTTCTATGCCACTAAGCGCGAGGCTGTAGAAGCCGCTAGACGCATGGGGTTCGAAAACTACCCTGGGAGTGCTCATAAACTCCCTGGAGCTCTTCTTAACGCAACTGGTATGCAAGCCTATATTCTCAAGCGTAATACCATTGAAGATGAGTTTAATAAGCTCGTGCACGATGCTAAGACAGGCAATTACTCACTCATTGGTTGCTATGACTTCGACAGTTTCGAGGTAAACAATGCCTAAAGTTGCTATTCTGGCCTGCTTCATTATTGCAGCAGGCCTTCTTGCTAAGTTCATGCCAACTAAAGAAGACAAAGTTTTCTCTGTGTTGGCTGTTTTTGCTGGTGCATTATTCATTCTGATTTCGTGAGGTAGCAATGAACATTTCATTTAGCATCGATGGTGATTTAATCCGTGCAGCATGTGAGTGCACAGCTTCCAGGCGCGAAGCCATTGGGAGCCGCTGCGGACTTGCTTATGTTTGTTTTAATGCAAACACAGTAGTAACTACGGATTCTTATGTACTCTTTGAGGCCTGTGGTGTGACTGGCGAACATTTGCCGAAGTTCCTTCTTCTTGAACCTTCACTTTTCGCTAAAGTTCGTGCCACTGACACAGTACATATCTATGGGGAGACTGACACGCCTAATGGGCTTACTATCGAGGTTGAGCCACGAAAAGGTGCAAAGACTATTCAACTTGCTTCAGCTGAAGAAGTACCTTTTCCCCAGAGTTACAAGGATTTGCTTAAAGTGAGCAAAGTACCAACAGAAACATGGGCCTTTAGGGGCGAGCTCATGGAGAAAGCCATGAAAGCATCTTCGAAACTTCGTGATCGTGGCATCTGGAAAATGACTTTGCAAGGCCCTAAGCCTTTAGTGATGAGTAACGATTATTGCAAGTTGCTTATTGCGAACGCGAAGGAGGTTTGATTATGTATTTCCCTAATCGGTGGAGAGGAGGTTAATAAAGTGAGAAAACAAGGCTTTTGGATATGGCAAACCCGTTCAGTTGCCGAGCCTTGGGCACTAAGGATAGACCTTGCTAAAGATAATCGAGTTTTAAAAGCATCGTTTGAATTATGTGCCGATTGGATACCTAACGAGAGTAAGGTATTCAAGTTCGTGGAGCTCCCTGTTACACGAATCATCCCCGAAGTTTCTGCCATATGCGAAAGTTTGGGGCACCCGCTCAATAAGGCAGACATTGAGCAAATTGAAGAAGACATATACTTCTTCCGCAAAGCATACTACTTCTAAGGAGAAAATCATGAGTAACGAAATCATTACCGCACAACAGGCCGTTGAGCTGACCGCGGCAAACATTACTTCCGCAGCTAAGGGCGCAATGGTGACTTCTTTGGTTGCTGCTGAAGGTGACCGCGCAGCTTCGGCCAAGATCTATAACGCTATGAACAATCCCAACGGCAAAATTGCCGACCATATCAATGAGACGCTTGAAATCCGCGATTATCTCATTGAACAGAGTGAGATTGAAGAAACTGATGCTTATGGTGTTGGCACTGGCAACTGGACTATTGTGCCTCGCACGGTGCTTATCACCGCTGACGGTGAAGCCTACCAGGCAACGAGCTTTGGCATTGCAAATGCAGTGCGTAACCTGGTAGCAGCTTGTGGCAACGCTCCCTGGGAGCCCGCTCTGCAGCTGAAGGTGAAGCAGGTCCCGACCAAGGCC
>CAVFSQ010000264.1:0-2228 GCA_963625145.1 Bacteroidaceae bacterium
CTTACCGACGGCAACTGGCAGCAGTCGGTTGCCGGAAAGGGGCACTCCAGCTATGTAAAACACACTCTGTACCATAGCAAATCGGGATTTCTGAAAATAGGCAACAAAGACTTTTTTCCGCTTACTTTCGAAGCTGGTTTGGAAATGGGCGCCACCTTCGGCGGCAAGTATTACATGGGCGGAAAATTAGAAAACCTTTATCAAGGCATACAGGATTTCGCGCAGATTTTCTTCTGCTCCAGCTACGACCCCGGCGAGGTTGAGCACAAGAATGCCAAAGGCAATACCTTGGGCTCGTGGCTCATGAGCATCACTTATTTTGCCGACAATTGGAAACTGCGCGCATACTACGACCATTTCTTCGAAGACCATTCCGGGCTTTTCTACAGTAACGGCGCTTACGACGGGATGTACGGCATTGAATTGAATTTGCCTGCCAATCCTTGGGTTGACGATATCGTATACGAACATGTATACACCAAGTTCCAAAGCGGGGCCTGCTATCACGACCCTACTGCCAACCTCAAGGACAAGGCTTTCGGCATTGACAGCTACTACAACCACGGCATCTATTCGGGATGGCAGCACTGGGGCATGGCTGTAGGCAATCCGCTGTATCTCTCCCCAATTTACAATGACGACAAAAAACTCACATTCAAAAGCAACCGCTTCTCGGCACATCACGTAGGCATTTCGGGCAATCCGTCGCCACACTTCCATTACCGCATGCTCTATAGCTTTGCCAAACACTACGGCACTTACAGTGCCCCCTACGAAGACGTGAAGATACAACGCTCGTTCATGGCGCAAGTAGATTTCAAGCCAAAGAACCTGTTTGGGGCCAAATTCCGCAATTGGAGCATAGCGGCAGTTTTTGCCGCAGACCACGGACGGCAGACGGGAAACAATTCAGGGTTTCAATTCACGCTTAAGAAATGGGGCAATTTCTAATTGACAAAACCTTCCGGGAATGAAAAGGATAATACCTATATTGTTCATATCGCTGACAGTTGTATTGGCTGCATGCGAAAACATGAGCGACAAATCGAAGTTCGAAGGCCAATGGCAGCTGCTCGAGGTGGCATATTCCCATGGTGGCGACTACGACTCCACCGTAAACGTAAAGAGCGCGAGGGTATACTTCAGGTTCCAGTCCACGCTTGGGCAGATTCGCCCCGGCAGTTTCAGCACCGAAGAGATGGGCGGAAACATCAACATGCATTTCCGCCGTACGTCAAAGCGGCTTAAGCTCTACGACTTCTATGCCTACAACTATGAGTTGGGACTTGACGGCAAGCACGATTGGGACATAGCTATCACTGATTCTTCCACAACGCTTCTTCAACCTTTCGGCATTGACGGCATCTATGCCGATTTCTGCATCGAAAAACTTGCCGGAAGCGAAATGATACTGCGCTCCGACTATGCGCGGCTTACTTTCCGCAGATTCTGACTAAAGCAAGTCGAAATAGCCGTTGACCTTGCGCCGATCCAGCACGTGCAATTTCACTTCACTGCCTTCCAAAGCTTTACTTGCGGCCATTTCGGCAAGTTCCGGGGTATTGTTGTTCTCGCTCAAATGGCAAAGAAACAGACGCTTGAGGTTAGGGAAAGTTCCGCTTCGCAGGAAATCGGCAGTTTCTCCATTCGACAGATGCCCTGTAGCTCCGGCAATGCGCTTGCGCAAATGCAGTGGATACGGCCCCGACTCCAGCATTTGAGTATCGTAATTCGACTCCAGCACAAGATAGTCTGCTTCCTGCGCACGTTGCCTTACCTCATCAGTTATTCTTCCGCAATCAGTGACAATCACAAAACGCTTGTCGCCATAACATATGGTATAGCCTGAGCAGTCGGCACTGTCGTGCGGCACATCGAAAGCCTCTACCGTAAAGCCGCAAATGCCTATAGGAATGTATTTCTCTATCGGCATCACGAATTTTGCCGGCAGCTTTACATGTATTCTGAAATTGGTTTTCACTCTATGGTGCACGCTCGAAGTTGCGTAGACAGGGATTTTCAGATAAGCCGACAGCGATGAAACTGCAGAAATATGGTCGGTATGATCGTGAGTTAAAAAGATGGCGGCAATCTTGGCACTGTTTACGCCATACTCCACCAGATATTTTTTTATTTTGCGGTAGCCCACGCCGGCATCTATCAGAATGCTTCCTTCCGACGATTCAAGCAAATAGCAGTTTCCGCTGCTTCCGCTGCCAAACGAGAGA
>CAVFSQ010000265.1:0-2225 GCA_963625145.1 Bacteroidaceae bacterium
GTTATGTGCGTTACGTAGGCCCAAACAACTGCCGCTGCAATATTGCCGAGTTGAAATTCTACGGCAAGGAGGGCGAGGGCGACGATTCCGAGCTATACATACCCGGAAGCCTGCCTGTCGTGACTATCCATACCGAAGAGGGCGGAGACATTACTTCCAAGGAAGTTTACCAGAAGGGAATCGTCACTTTCATTACCGACGGTGGAAAAGGCTTCTACTCCGACAGCCTTGAGATTCGCGGAAGAGGAAACGGAAGCTGGACTTTCCCACAAAAGCCCTACAAGATTAAACTTTCCAAGAAGAAAAGACTGTTTGGCTTCCCGGCCAAGGCAAAAAAGTGGACGCTCATCAACACTTATCGCGACAAAACCCTGATGCGCAACCTGATTGCCTTCGAAGCAGGCCGATTGCTGAAAATGCCCTATACGCCGGCATGCACTTTGGTCGACGTTTTCCTGAATGGAGAGTACAAAGGTATCTATCAGTTTACGGATCAGCTCGAAGTGCACAAGAACCGCATCGATGTAGAGGAAATGACGCCTGAAGACAATGCTCTTCCCAACCTTTCCGGGGGCTATTTCATAGAAGTAGACGCCTATGCCAACCAGGAAAAGTCCATGTTCTATTCTGCGCGGTTCAACACTCCGGTTACAATCAAGTATCCGAAAGAAGACAAAATCACAACCGCACAAACCAAGTACGTCAAGAGCGCCTACGAGCGGATTGAGACCCGTGCGTTCCTGAATGCCAACACCAATCCCACGATTGGTTTCCCCAGCGTGCTTGACGTCGACTCTTACCTGAAGCGTTTCATCGGCATGGAGTTTACGGGAAACACTGACGCCTATTACAGCGTACATATGTACAAGTACCGCGACGATCCGAAGTTCTACACTGCGCCTTTGTGGGACTGCGACCTGGCTTTCGACAACGACAGCCGCACTTATCCCATCAATTCCATGACTACCTTCGTGAGTCTGAGCGACAAATGCTCGACCGTGGCAGGAATGAAGCAGATGCTGAATCGCATTCTCGGGGCTACGGGAGATGAAATGTCGGCCATTTGGAGTGAAGCGCGCAACAACAACGATTTCACGGCTGAACATTTTGCCAACTTTATGGATAGCATTTATAATGCGGTGGATGCCTCGCAACAGCTTCACTATACCCGATGGAAAACGCTCAATGAGCTGGTTACACGAACGGTGGCGGCACGTGGGTCGTACAAGGCAGAAGTTGAATTCGTGAAAGACTGGATAGGAAAGCGCATCGAGTGGCTTGACAACAAGATTGGGCTGATTCCTACAAGTATTTTGGCTGCCGACGCCGAGTTGGGCAACATCAACGGCGGGCAAAACTCCATCCGCATCCGCAATTTCCAGGCAGGAAGCCTGCTGCAGGTGTACAAGCTTGACGGAACGCAGACTGTAAGCCAACACACCTCGCAAGCCATTGCGGATATCCAGATGCAACCGGGCTTCTACATCGTAAAAGTAACGGAACCCGACGGAACAGCTGCGAAAAGGAAGGTTTTGGTTGAATAAATCCATCCATAGAACGAAGAAACATGCATTTTTGTCTGCCAATAGTTGCAAAAACGCCATTAGAAGGACTCTTTTTGCCGTTTTCTGCACTCTGGCAACTCCTTTATAGCTTTTTTCCCCGAAAAAACAACTAACTTTACGCCGCCAAATTACAACAGCAGCTTAAAGAACAAACAAAATATACCCAATGAATCGTATAGTTACTCTACTTGTATTCGTTTCACTACTGTCCCTCCCGACTACAGCACAGTCTTTGTTGACCGGAACGCCCATCGGTGCTCCTTCTGTGGACTATGATACAGGCAAAACGTCGACAACCGTAAATACTCCTGCCAATGCCTTTGACAGCGATGCGTCAACTTTCTATGCCTCCTACCAGCGCAGCTATGGATGGGTCGGTTTGGACTTAGGAAGCAAGCATATCATCACCAGAATCTACTATCGCCCGCGTAAGGACTGGAGTTCGCGAATGGAGCTCGGAGTTTTTGAAGGAGCCAACCAGCCGGATTTCAGTGACGCCGTTCCCCTTTATATGATACATAAGAATGTACCCGATACCCGGCTCAGTTTCTGCAATATCTCCTGCAGCCGCGGATTTCGCTATGTGCGTTACGTAGGACCAAGCGGCTGCCGCTGCAATATTGCCGAGTTGAAATTCTACGGCAAGGAGGGCGAGGGCGA
>CAVFSQ010000266.1:0-2221 GCA_963625145.1 Bacteroidaceae bacterium
ATATACAGACGAGTCGCCATGCGGGTGGTATTTACCAAGCACATCACCTACAATACGAGCCGATTTTTTATATGCTTTATCGTGTGTATTGCCAATATCTTTCATTCCAAAAAGTATACGCCGGTGCACAGGCTTCAGACCGTCGCGCACATCAGGGAGCGCACGCGATACTATCACCGACATACTATAGTCGATGTAGGAACTTTTCATTTCCTCCTCAATATTTACCTTGATTATTCTATCTTCAAATTCTGCCATTTGCTTTTTGGTTATGAGGAAACGCCGCCACTCTATACGGCGACATTCCCTATTTTTTGAAATTCAAAATTACTATAATTTTGCAATACGCATACAACGAACATCTAAAAAAGATTGCATTTTCGATTTTAACGGCACTATAGTAGCTTTACTGACGTTTATTTGAATATAAAACACGGGCAAGCTCAATGCCTCTACACTAATTTTGCATCTCGATGATAACACAAGAACTTCAAGCAGCCATAGTTTCAGCAGCCGACCGCTATGAAACACCATCGTTCATAATCAACGACCCTGTACAGTTTCCGCACCGCTACTCACGAAAGACTGACATTGAAATATCGGCACTGCTCACCGCCACTATCAGTTTTGGGCGCCGATGCCAAATATTAAAAAAGGCAGAACACATCTGCGACTTACTTGGCAGTTCGCCAACGGGCTACATAAAGAACAGGGAATTTGAAAAGCATTTCGCCAGCGATGACAATAGCAGTTTCTACCGCACAATAAGCCATGCTTTTATGCGAAGTCTGCTCGAAAAGCTATGGCTTGCTTATTCAGAAGACGAAGACCTCGAAATGCATCTCTACCGCAATTTCGAAGGAATTCCCATGCAACGGCTATGTTCTTTTTTGAAGATATCCCAACACAGTCCACAAAAGAAAGCCAACATGTTTCTACGCTGGATGATACGCAGAGATTCACCGGTAGATTTCGGTATATGGAAAAAATTTAATGCTAAAGACCTAATTATTCCGCTCGACACCCATGTATTGCATATGGCATGCGAAACTGGTCTTTGCCCTAACGCATCCTATTCATTGGCTTCGGCCAACCATATCACCCAAATCATGGCAAACATATTTCCAGGCGACCCTGTACGCGGCGATTTTGCGCTATTCGGGATAGGCATCAACAAAGAAAAGGGTGCAAGATAAGCCCCCGGCTCACTTGCACCCATCTTGTTTTTACGTATTGACTTAAAAAGCCTTTTTATAAAGTTCAAGAACTTCTGCCTCTGAGGCATCACGCGGATTGCCTGGAGTGCAAACGTCAGCCATTGCTGCTTTTGCAAGGCGGGGAAGATCGTTTTCAGTAATGCCTTTACCGAGGTCGCGCAAGTGCTGCGGTATACCCACTTCGATTGCAAGTTTCCTAACAGCCTCTACAGCAGCATCGGATGCTTCCTCTACGCTCATACCGTCTTTGTATACGCCCATTGCCTTCGCCACTATAACAAACTTCTCTTTAGCTATAGGTGCATTGAATTCCATTACTATAGGCAACAGCAGAGCATTGGCAACACCATGGGCAACATCAAACATTGCGCCCAACGGATGCGCCATTCCATGAACCAAACCCAAACCTACATTGGAAAATGCCATGCCTGCAATATACTGAGCTACAGCCATGCCATTGCGTGCTTCTGCATTCTTTGGCTCTTTCACGGCAGTTTGAAGATAGCGAGTAATCATTTCAATTGCCTTGATTTCGAACATATCGCTCATTTCCCAGGCAGCTTTTGTTGTAAGGCCTTCTATGGCATGAGTCAATGCATCCATACCTGTCGAAGCTGTAAGACCGGCAGGAAGGGAATACATCAGTTCGGCATCAATGATTGCCACTGCAGGTATATCATTCGGGTCCACACAAACCATCTTCTTTTCGTTTTCCTCATCGGTAATCACATAGTTGATGGTTGTTTCTGCAGCAGTACCGGCTGTAGTAGGCAAGGCAATAACGGGAACTGACTTGTGTTTTGTGGGAGCAACACCTTCCAACGAAACCACGTCGGCAAATTCCGGATTATTGGCAATGATTCCGACAGCTTTTGCTGTATCCATCGATGATCCGCCGCCTATTGCAATCAAGAAATCAGCGCCGCTCTTCTTAAAAGCATCAACTCCGTTAGTAACATTCTTAACCGTAGGATTCGGCTTGATATCACTGAAGATTTCATAGG
>CAVFSQ010000267.1:0-2174 GCA_963625145.1 Bacteroidaceae bacterium
GCTCAACATAGGCACACTGATAGTATTCCTCATGGCAAACAAATATCTCAGCAGCGAAGCCAACGCGGTGAAGCAGGGCGAATTCTATATTCTGACCCTTTCCACACTGCTGGGCATGTACTTCATGATTTCGGCAGGACATTTCATAATGTTCTTCATAGGCCTTGAACTAGCTTCGGTGCCCATGACTGCCCTTGTGGCTTTCGACAAATGGCGCGCCACCTCGGCCGAAGCCGGAGCTAAATATATACTCGTGGCACTTTTCTCGAGTTCGCTGCTTCTCTACGGAATCTCCATGATTTACGGAGCTACGGGCACTATGTATTTCGCCGACATCGCCGACAAGTTCGACGGAGGAATGCTAAATGTACTTGGTCTCGTGTTCTTCTTCACGGGCATGGCGTTCAAAATCTCGCTCGTTCCGTTCCACCTTTGGACTGCCGATGTATACGAGGGCTCGCCTACCGTAATAACATCCTATCTTAGCGTGATATCGAAAGGAGCCGCAGGCTTCGTTCTCCTCACTACGCTGGTCAAGGTGTTTGCGCCGATGACAGGCCAGTGGCAGGAAATACTCTTCTGGGTAATCATACTTTCGATTACGGTTGCCAACCTCTTCGCCCTGCGCCAGCAGAACCTCAAGCGCTTCATGGCTTTCTCGGCAATTTCCCAGGCAGGCTATCTTGTGCTGGGCGTTATCCCGGGCACTGCCCAAGGCATGACCTCGCTCGTGTTCTACCTGCTGGTTTACCTTGCAGCCAACCTTGGCGCATTTGCCGTAATAAACGTTGTGGAGCAAAACAGCGGCAAGATATGCATCAACGATTACAACGGTCTTTACCAGACTAACCCAAAGTTGTCATTCCTTATGACGCTGTGCCTGTTCTCGCTCGCAGGAATACCGCCGTTCGCAGGATTTTTCTCAAAGTTCTTCGTGTTCATGGCTGCATTCCACCAGGGTTTCCATCTGCTTGTGTTCATAGCCCTTGTCAACACCATTATCTCACTCTACTACTATTTGATGATAGTAAAGGCAATGTACATCTGCCCCAACGAAAACCCCATTGCAACATTCCGCAGTGACAACTACACGCGCACGGCACTTGCCATCTGCACTCTCGGCGTATTGCTCATAGGCATCGTAAGCTGGGTCTACGGCTATATCAATGCGCAGAGCTACGGTTTCGATGTACAGGCATTCGCTTCTTGCTGCTGCGGCAAATAAACACCAAAGCAAAAACAACACAAAAAATCCGCTGCCGGCCATGGCAACGGATTTTTTGTGTTGTGATATTCACTGTGGTACGCATAACGGAAATGCTGTATCAGCATAGCGGTAAAATTCATTGCGCATTGCGGAGAAACTGTATGCACACATATAAGAAATTATATGCCGTAACTGCGTTATCTGCACGCTTCATGTAGCAGAGACGACATATAAAAAACATTTTGCAAGCAGAAAGACACAAAACAAAGCACTTTTTTCGCTAAGCGAGGCAAAACGCGCATCGAATGCCATCAAAATTAGCGTAAAAGCACTAATTTTGCAAAGATAGACTAATCAAGCCGGAATTATACAACCAATTGCGGCTCAACGACACGATTTTTACAACTTGATTATGGACAACAAGAACAATCCCAACGCCTGCCCCCAAACGGGCGTTATAGCAAAAGACAATGTCACGGTTCGCTTCAGCGGTGACTCTGGCGACGGAATGCAGCTGGCAGGAAACATCTTTTCCACCGTTTCGGCAATCGTAGGCAACGACATTTGTACATTCCCCAACTACCCCGCCGACATTCGCGCCCCGCAAGGCACACGTAGCGGTGTATCGGCATTCCAGGTACACATCGGTGGCGGCAAGGTTTACACCCCTGGCGACATGTGCGACGTGCTCGTAGCAATGAACGCCGCAGCTCTTGCCACACAATACAAATTCTGCAAACCCACGGCAGCCATCATCACCGACTCCGACAATTTCAAGGAAGCTGATCTGAAGAAAGCCGGCTATTCCACGCTCGACCCGGTAGCAGAACTGGGCATCACGAACGAAATAGTATCGGTTCCCATCACCACAATGGTGAAAGACTGTCTTAAAGACAGCGGAATGGACAACAAGTCGATGCTCAAAAGCCGCAACATGTTCGCTCTCGGACTTGTATGCTGGCTGTTC
>CAVFSQ010000268.1:0-1532 GCA_963625145.1 Bacteroidaceae bacterium
TAAAGAGATAAATACTGTGAATAAATGTAGCTTTCTATCGGTTGACAAACAATTCCTGGCCGGGGAAAGCCGTAGCATCAGCCGGAAGGTTGTTCATGCGATACAGATTCTTCAAACGTATTCCGAAGCGTTGCGCTATAGAGTATAGCGATTCTCCTTGCTGCACCACTATCAACTTGCCCTTGTATGCGTCTTCGGCCCTGCTGCGCTTCTTCTCAAGGTAAAGAACTTCACCTCCGGAAAGTACATAATCACTAGGCAGTTCATTGTATTTTATAAGTTTTCGCTTGGACACTCCTGTTTCCTTGGCTATACTTTTGAATGTATCGCCCGCATTGGCTATAATATAATAGTTGTCGTTGTTGAAATACACCCGATGTTCCGAAAAACTTTCAATGCGAGCTATCTGACGAGTCTTTATATCACGCGAATTGTCAAAGCGATATAGCTGATAATCTTCTATAAGTCCTATCAGCAAATCGGCGTATCGCGGATTGGTGGCATAGCCGGCACTTTTCAGTCCGTATGCCCATGAGCGATAGTCCGACGGCGACAATTTGAAAAGAAATGCATAGCGCTGGTTGCGAGTAAGGAAACGCGAATGGTCTTCGTAACTTTCCTTTGCGCTTCCATAGGCCCGGAACCGCTCGTTGGGGCGGTCGTCATTGGCAAGCACATAAGGGCCTGTCCATCCATTGGAACATTTTATCCCGAAATGATTGTTCGCCTTGCGACTAAGCATGCTTCGCCCCGCATTTGTTTCAATGATACCCTGCGCAAGTGTTATACTGGCAGGAATGCCATAACGTTGCATCTGCTCCACGGCCATACTCCAATATTGCTCTATATATTCATTGTATCCATTGCTTTGTGCTCTTGCTGATTGGGCACAAGCAATAAAGCATAGCAATAACAGCGTTGATTTTGAGAGTCGTCGTAGCATGTTGTGGAAAATATGGGGTTACTGCGGCTGCGGCAAAGTGTTTTCGTTTCGTCAATACTCAAACAGCAGGTAATCGCCGGGCGAAAGCCACATACTGCTGTTGTAAAGGCTGGCTTTGACGGAAGTGCCGTCGGGAAGTATCCGCTTCACTCCGTCGGCTGCCTTCACCGTTACCTTTTGGCGGTTTACAATGTCGGCACTCAATACCATCAGGAAGCGGCGCTTGCCGTTTGTGAACTGCGAAACCACAATGTCGCTGCCCGTGGTAGACACTTCGCTGAACTGCGGGGGCAGAGTGCCGAGGCGCTTTACGCGCCATGCTATGCTGTCACCGGTATGCGACACATCGTGCATTTTGGCTCCGAGAAACACCCAACTCAAGCGTTGCACTTCGTGGTTTATATCGCTGATAATATCGTAAACCTCCGTGCGTTTCCCGTCTGTTATTGGAGCATTGCTATACTCGAAATCTGCGTTGAAAGGATTCCAATAAGTAAAATACTGTATGCCTTGCGCGCCATAAGCCAAATCGCTGAATATCTGCAGACGTATCTGTTCGCGCGTGGCCACGGGATAGTGGTCGACGTTG
>CAVFSQ010000268.1:1542-2164 GCA_963625145.1 Bacteroidaceae bacterium
AGGTACACCAGCTTTAGTAGCCTTGGCTGAAATTACCTCCAGGCTGTGATAGTATTCGGGCTTCAAATGTAACCAGTCCCCGTTGGTAATTACCGGATAAAAATCGTAGGATATCATGCCCAGTTTAACCGAGTCGATGAATTTTTGCACGTATTCATCATAGCTATTAGCTCCAAAGCAGGGTATTTCAACATCGGGGCGGGAATGGTCGTAGACGTAGGGAAAGAGGTTAAGATAGAGTATATGACTGTCGTCTACGGCACGCACTTTACGGGCAGCTTCGGCCAAAGAAGCAAATTCCTGCATTTGGGGCTCATCTTTCAAAAACCACCCCCCCAATGCTTTATGCTTCCGGTACTTCTTCACCGTGGGGGCAGGATTGCCGCAAAAGTCCTTATAATGCGAAGCCATTAGTTTCACTCCGGTGCCAAGTGCCAAATCGAGAGTCTTACCCAAAGCTTCTTCGTCCTCACTGGGATGCATCGACAAGTTGAAGCCTGCAGCGCGCAATTCCTGGAAGCGCTCTTTAGTAGCTTTTCCGCCAGGAACCGAATACCATGCCATAATGGGGAATTCTTTCCCTGTGGGGTTTTCATATTTGTGCGGAATACTCAACGGGTCC
>CAVFSQ010000269.1:0-2160 GCA_963625145.1 Bacteroidaceae bacterium
CGCCCGAGGCGGTCGACCTGCACCTTCGCCATATTCATTTCTTATGCAGCCAGCCTTGTTGTGCCGCGCATAGGCGAGATTACGCGCTGCGGCACGCTGAGCCATCATGACGGCACGTCATTCGTGAAGGGTATAGGTACGGTTGTTACCGAGCGTGTGGTCGACGCCCTGTTCATGCTTGGGGTTACCGTGGTTGTGTTGCTTGCCCAGCACCGTACCTTCACGGAGTTCTTCAGCCGCACGGGCACCGACTTTGCAAGCATTGTCTCGCGCTTTACGGCTACAGGCTACATTGTGACTGCAATATGCCTGGCAGCGCTGATAGTGATGCTTGCCTTCATAATGAAAAGGCTGAAAGTTTTTACCCGACTCCACAA
Source organism: Bacteroidaceae bacterium (assembly GCA_963625145.1). Classification (GTDB taxonomy): domain Bacteria; phylum Bacteroidota; class Bacteroidia; order Bacteroidales; family Bacteroidaceae; genus UBA6398. The sequence goes on from CAVFSQ010000269.1 coordinate 378, forward strand.
TGTGCTCCAGGATTTGGTCGACGGCATAATGTCGCTCAAGAAAATGCGGTCGTTTTGGATGTATATATTCTACAGTTTCGCCATCTGGTTTTGCTACTATATGCACTTCTCGCTCACACTATACTGTTTCGACTTTACTGCCGGCCTAACGCAGGGCGACGCGTTGGCAATATTTTGCGCGGGGTCGTATGCCGTGCTGATTCCTACACCAAATGGGGCCGGCCCGTGGCATTTCGCCGTAAAAACTATGCTGGTGCTCTACGGCGTGTCGGCAGGAAGTGCCATACTGTTTGCACTGGTGGTGCATGCCATGCAGACTGCGCTTATAATATTGCTGGGAGCCGTGGGGCTTGTGGCTCTGCAGTTCCTTCCGCGCCGCAGCCAAAGGCAATGCTGACGAAAAGAACATTCACTAATTTAATACGAAATATTATGGACGATATCAGAAACTTGCAACCCGAAAATTTGTGGGGACATTTCTATTCCCTGACGCAGATTCCACGCCCGTCTGGGCATCTCGAGAAAATACAGCAGTTTTTGCTTGATTTTTCGAAGCAGAACGGCATTGAGGCATTCAAGGACTCGGCCGGAAATATTGTAATGCGCGTGCCTGCCACACCCGGCATGGATAACCGCAAGGGAGTGATACTGCAAGGCCACATGGATATGGTTCCGCAGAAGTCGCCCGAAAGCACCCATAATTTTGAAACCGACCCCATCGAAACATATATCGACAACGGCTGGGTGAAGGCCAAAGGCACTACCCTCGGCAGCGACAACGGACTGGGCGTGGCAACTATAATGGCCGTTATGACCGACAAAAACCTCAAGCACGGCCCTATAGAAGGACTTGTAACACGCGACGAGGAAACGGGAATGTATGGAGTAAACGAATTGCCTGCCAACGAGTTGCAGGGCGATATTCTAATGAATCTCGACTCCGAGACCTGGGGCAAATTCGTTGTAGGCAGTGCCGGCGGTATCGACGTTACTGCTGAATTGGAATACGTGGAGCAGCCCGTGGAAGCCGGACTGACGGCCGTGGAAGTTACGCTCAAAGGACTGCGAGGCGGACACAGCGGACTTGAAATAAACGAAGGTCGCGCCAATGCCAACAAGCTTATGGCACGTTTCGTGCGCGAGGCAATAGCCACATGCAGCGCCCGACTTGCAGCGTGGAACGGCGGCAATATGCGCAATGCCATTCCCTTCAAGGCAACGGTTACGCTTTTGGTTCCCGACAGCGCAAAGCTTGAAGCACTGACGGCAAAATACAAGCAACTGTTCACCGAAGAATTCGCCGGCATTGAAAGCGGCATCGAAATGTTCACCGCTCCGGCCGAAATGCCTTCGATGGTTACACCGCAGGAAATACAGGACAATTTGGTAGACGCAATTTATGCGTGCCACGACGGAGTGGTGAGAATGATACCGCATTTCCCCGAAGTGGTGGAAACATCGTCGAACCTTGCCATAATAACCATTGGCGGCGGCAAGGCTTCGTTCCAGGTGCTTGCCCGCAGCAGTAAGGAAAGCATGAAGGAATACGTGGCTCTTATGCTGGAAAGTTGCTTCAGCATGGCCGGCATGAAAGTGACGTTCAGCGGCAGTTATGGCGGTTGGGACCCCAATACCGATAGCGAGATTCTCAATCTGCTCAAGAACGAATACCGCGCAATGTTTGGCAAGGAGGCTTTGGTGCAGGTTGACCATGCAGGTCTTGAATGCTCTGTGATACTCGGCAAATATCCCAATCTTGACGTGGTATCGCTCGGCCCCACAC
>CAVFSQ010000270.1:0-2140 GCA_963625145.1 Bacteroidaceae bacterium
CTTTTGCTCTTTGTGGCAATACCGTCGATGTTGATGGTCTTGGCCTTTTTGCCGGTAGCTTCAATTACAAGAGTACCGCCAAGCACATTGAGGTCGCCGTCGCACTTTATGCCGCGTGTCTTGCTGTCCTTCTGCGTGTCGGGATCGGTGTAGACGCCTCCGTTGATGACGATGTTGATTTTGGTGGTACCGGCCGACTGGTCGATGTTGAGCGTTGCGTCGGTAGCGATGCCTTTTGTGCCGTTGCCGTTGATGTTTATGCTTATGTCGCCGCCGCTTATTGTCATGAGGCTGTCGCAGCAAAGAGCCTTGCTATCATCGGCTTTTATGTTGATGTCGATTTTGCCGCCGCTTATGAGCATCTGTCCGTTGAGTTCGTCGGTAGCGTCTTTGGTTATTTCTGCCTGGATGCCGTCGCCTTTGACATCTTTAACCGTTACCGTGCCGTTCTTAATCTTGAAGTACTGCCCGACATGTATTCCATCCTTTACAGCCGAGAGAATATTTATAGTTCCCGATTTTACTTCAAGATACTCGTTGGTATCGATGCCGTGTGCTGCATTGCCAGTGATGTTGAGCGTGCCGCCTCCGCTGAATTCAGGATGGCCCTTGACATGGAAGCAGCCTTTCTGAGTGCCGTTTGCAAAATCGGCGAGAGTGTTTTCGGTACCGTCGGCAAGTATAACGTTTATGCGTTTGCCGTTGGCAATGTCGATGGCGGCTCCTTGCTTTGAAGTAAGGTTGAGCCCTTCAAGGCTGATGGTGCATTTGTATTGCCCGGTTTGGATAAATGCGCCGTCGGTGCTTTGGCCGGCAAGTTTGTATGTAACCTCGTCGCCGTCGATGGCTGAAGACGTTGCCGACACGTATGCACCGTCGATGCTTACGCTTACCTTGCGTGAAAGTGCGAAGGGAATTACGGCTGTGGCTGTATTCCCCGAATATTGTATGCCTACCGATGTTTCGGCAATGGCGTTGCCTATTGTTAGGCTATCGATGTCGCTCACGTTCATAAGCGAGTCGATGAGCATAAGCTGCGTGCCGCCTGCCGAATATACCATGTCGCCGGCAGCAGATGCTTCTACCGCAATGGCAACGTTGTTTTTCCAGAAGTAGACGGTCTGCGCCTGTGCTGCTGCAAAGCCTATGGTCAATGCGGCCAACAATGCTGTCTTTCTCATTTCTTCTCGAATTTCACGCTTTGGCCATTGATGTTCATGATGTAAATGCCTTTGGGCACGTTGAGGCTGAATGACGTGGTTTTGCCTGCCTCGGCCTTTTGCTGCATTACAAGAGTGCCGTCGGTGGAATAAACTTTAACCATGGCATTTTGCGCCGGACTTACGGTTACGCTGCCGTCGGCATTTATCTCAACCGCTGCACGCAACTTGGTGTCGGCGATGGATGTTTCAGTTTCCGTGAAGTTCATCTTTACAAGTTTTTCGGTTGCCACGGTGTATTTCTCGCCGTTGCTCTCTATGTACATGTTTTGGGCGTCGTAGGTCACGCGGAAACCTTCGAGCAGATAGCTCACTTCGCAACTGTCGTTGAGGGTGAGGGTGAGGTAGCGGTATTCGTCGGTGTCGGCTGCTGCTGACAGCGAGAGCATCGAAGCAAATACGCAGACAATTGCAAGTAGATTCTTTTTCATTATGCGTATGTTTTTATATGTTTCTTAGAATTTGAATTTGTAGGATATGTCGATGACATGCTCCTTGCCATCGAAGTCGTCATCGTTTGAATCCTGGTAAACGTAGCCTACGCTGAATTTGTGCTGTTTGCTGACTTTTATTTCCGTTCCCACTCCGACGCGTGTCTTCTGCAGGCACATCTGGCTGCGCATGTTGTTGGTGAATTCTATATATGCGTATGGGTTAAGCGGGCAGTGGCGAATGTTGTATTCGGCCATGATGCGTGAGCGGAGCCTTGAGTCATTGTTGGCAGAGCGTTCTTTGATGTCGGTTTTCTTGTACTGCGGCTCATCGGAACCTTCGTTTATGCGGTATTTGTCAACGTCCGAGCATACGCGGTTGGCGCGTGTGAACTGGTAACGCTCGCGCAGCGAGAATGTGAAGCGCCCCACGGGAAGTTTGCCGGTAAGGTCGAAATTCCAGCGGTTTTTGCAGCGCCAGTAATGCTT
>CAVFSQ010000271.1:0-2133 GCA_963625145.1 Bacteroidaceae bacterium
GGTGACAGGAAATCAGAAGTGACATTGTCGCTGTTGCTGCTGTATTTGGGATAATTCTGGGTCCATACATTCAATTGTAGCGAATAGTTCCAGTGCTTTACTGCCGAAATCCCAATACTGCTTATAAGTTGTAGCTTGTCGGTGTTGGTTGCGTATTTGTGTTTTGTGTCTTTGCGCTGGCTTATAAAGCCCAAACGCGCTATAAGGTTGTTGTTGAACGAAAAGCCGCGCTGGTTGTTGTAATTTGCTTTAAGGTCGGTTACTATTGAGAAAGAGTTGTTGTTTTGATTTCCCTGATACCAGTTTTCGGTTACATAGTTCTGCGACATGCTGAAGTCTACTTTCCCGGATAACGACCAGAAGTTGGGCCGCCTTGTAATGACATTGTATGAAGCGTCTTCAATGCCGAGGTCAATGGTCTCGCTGCTTTGCGGAGTGATGTGCGTAACTTCCTTTACCGGCTGGTCTACAATTTCCTTCCTTATGCCGGCTGCTTTGTTTACGTCGTTTTGCGTGGTGCCCACCAGCCACGGCACATTTGTGTATGCCCACATCATGGTGCTTGTCATGTATTGCTGCACGCTGTCGCTGAAGCAGTCGTAAGCCGAGGGCAGATAGCGGGACCGCGAATGCCCGCCGGTGTCAACTTTCATGATGCTGTTGATGGGAGAATCGTATAGCGTGGGATTGAGAAGAAGAGGGTAGTAGTAGGGATTGTTGAGCGTTGTTTCCTTGTCGGAATCTGCATTCATAATCGAGTCTACGGTTACAATAGTTGCAAGTGTGTCAACATATTTTCTCACGATAGTCTCGTTATGCGTTGGGTTTTCCCCTTTCGTATGGAAAAGCGACTGCGCTGACACGTTTGTAAGTCCGCAGGCGAATACGAGTATGGCCAAGTGAAAGCGTTTCATGCAACCTTGATATTATCAAAGGCAAATTTAGGGATTTCCGTCAATACGGCAAAACTCTTACAACATACATAAGTTCGTTTATAACCGTCGTTCAGTGTGATTTTTCAATGTTTAAGGGCGAAAAACGGCATTTAGGACAGCTTGCAGTGCTCCGTTAAGCATATATTTCTTAAATTTGCATTTGAGCAAAAAAGACAAAAGTCAAAGAATGGGCACTGTAATACTGAAATATCCTGCGGGAAACGTGTTTTCTGTGAAATCTGCGTTTGCCCGTCTTGGCATTGAATGTGTGATAAGCGATGATGTAGATGTATTACGCTGCGCAGACCATGTTGTCGTTCCCGGACAAGGTGAGGCTTCGGTTACGATGCATTATCTGAAACAAACTGGGCTCGACAATGTGATTCGCTCGCTTTCCCAGCCGGTACTCGGCATTTGTATTGGCATGCAATTGATGTGCGACAGTTCGGAAGAAGGCAACGCGCAGTGTTTGGGGATTTTCAAAAGTGCACACGTGAAGCGTTTTTCCCCGCAGCATGGGGAGAAAATTCCCCACATGGGCTGGAACTCTCTTCGGGGCCTGCGCGGACCGCTGTTCGACGGTATTGCAGAAGGTAGCTATGCTTATTTTGTTCACAGTTATTATGTTCCTCTCAATTCCTTTACGGCGGCCAAGTCGGACTATTGCGGAGAATTTACTGCAGCCATGAGTCGCGATAATTTTCACGCAGTGCAGTTCCATCCCGAAAAGAGCGGTTTGGCCGGCGAGGCAATACTTAAAAATTTCCTTCGGTTATGATAGTTCCCATTCCTGCAATCGATATAATAGGCGGGCGCCCGGTGCGACTTGCACAGGGCGACTATTCGAAAGCCACATCCTACGACGGTTCACCGTTGCAGGCCGCGAGGCTGTTCGAGAGCCTTGGCTATAGCTTTTTGCACGTTGTGGACCTTGACGGGGCAAAGCGTGGTGAGCCTGTGAATATTGATGTTTTGCGGACAATTACCGAAAACACCAGGCTCCGAGTGGATTTTGGAGGCGGAATAAAAAGTGACGCCCATCTTGAGCAAGTTTTCGGCGCCGGCGCCGAAGTTGTGAGTATAGGCAGCATGGCTGTCGGAGCTTTTGACACAGTGAGCCGCTGGATAGAGCACTGGGGCGCCGACAGGTTTATTCTCTCGGCCGATGTGCTCAACGGCAAAGTGCGTACACATGGTT
>CAVFSQ010000272.1:0-2128 GCA_963625145.1 Bacteroidaceae bacterium
ATGCAAACCGTGCCTACGATGTGCTGGTGACGGCCCCCGTTTGCAAATGGAACATGCAGGGCGAAGGCTCGTTTACGGGCCATACCGAATATCTTGAGCAGCGGCTGGGTGGCGAAGCCTTGATGATACTGTCAAACGAACTTATGCGCGTGGCCCTCGCCTCGACACATGTTCCTGTAAGCCAAATCGCCGAAGTCGTGACGCAAGACGTGGTGGAAAACAAACTCCGCCTGCTTAACGCTTCACTGTGTAGGGACTATTTGGTATCGGCGCCGAGAATTGCCGTTTTGGCACTGAACCCGCATGCCGGCGACAACGGTCTGCTTGGCAACGAGGAAAGCGAGCGAATCGCGCCCGCCATAGCGAAACTGAGGGAAGAAGGCATTGGGTGCTTCGGACCGTATGCCGCCGACGGCTTTTTCGGCGATGCAGCCTATCGCCGTTTTGATGCCGTGCTGGCAATGTACCACGACCAGGGACTAGCCCCGCTCAAGGCTCTCGGCATGGCACAGGGAGTGAACTTCACCGCCGGCCTTGACATGGTTCGCACTTCGCCCGACCACGGTACGGCATTCGACATTGCAGGCAAGAACACCGCTGACGAAAGTTCCATGCGGCAAGCTATCTACGAGGCAATTGACATTTATCGCAACCGCCTGAAATATGACGAGGCGCATGCCGATCCCCTTAAAGTGGAACAGCGCGACAGGCGCGAGGACAATACATCGCGGTAACACCGAAAAACAACTCCAGGTATGAAATTCGCAATACTTGCCGCCGGTGAAGGGTCGCGGCTGAGCAGCGAAGGGGCACAGACGCCCAAACCGCTGACCATGGTAAAGGGCGAGGCATTGATTGACCGCCTGCTGAGAATCTTCGACAACAACAATGCCGACGAAATGGTAGTGGCGGTGAATACACAGACAAGTCTGACTCTGGAACATCTGAAGGCGCACTACAACACTATACTGAATGACGGCCCTCTGCACGCATGCCCCAAAAAGCCGAAGATAGAGACACCCGTGAGGATAGTGGCCAAAACCACCGAAAGCAGCATGCATACCTTCTACGGACTGAGCCCGTATCTCGGCCCCGACAAGTTCTGCCTTACCACTGTCGACACCATTTTCCAGGAAAGCGAGTTTGCCCGCTATATATCCATGTGGCAGCAAGCCGACTGCGACGGACTGATGGCCGTGACATCGTATGTTGACGATGAAAAGCCCCTTTACGTGAAGGTGGATGAAAACATGTGCATAACCGGATTCCTTGACACCCGCGAAGACTGCAGCTACATATCGGGAGGAATTTATTGTCTTGACTCAAAGGCAATAGCCACACTCGGAAGGTGCATGGCTGAAGGTATAAGCCGCATGCGCAATTTCCAACGGCGTATGGTGGCCGACGGACTGAATCTCAAAGCTTGCGCTTTCGGGAAAATCGTGGATGTCGACCACGTGAGCGACATAGCCAAAGCAGAGGAATTGCTTGATGAAAACGACTGACAACCATATCACCGCAATAGGCAGGTCACCGCAGTTTTCTCCCAATTCGGAGAAAAACGACAGACTTGTTCTGCAGGAAGTCAGCAATGTCTTACGGCAAGACGGTTTCTTGGTGGAAACGGTATCCGAAGAGGACGTACACGACGCTTCACGGCTTTGTGGCCGGATGTTTTTGTCTATGGCAAGGCGAAGAAGCGTTTTGGAAATACTCAAAGAAAAGGAAAAGGATGGTGCCGTGGTAGTGAATCCCCCTTCGGCTCTTCTAAGAAATACCAGGATTTATATAACACAGCGTCTGATGGCGGGAAATTTCGCTATCCCCGCAAGCGAGGTGCTGAATACCGGCGATAGCCCCCAAACCGACTATCCGTTGTGGGTGAAGCGCGGCGAAGAATGCGCTCAGACAGCCGGCGACGTCTGCTTCGTGGAAAACGAGTCGCAGTTGCAGCGGGTTTGGGAAGATTTCAGGCGCCGCGGCATTAGGCGCGCCGTGATAAACCGCCACGAAGAAGGTGACCTGCTGAAATTCTACGGTGTCGACGGCACGGGATTTTTCCATACGTGCCTGCCTACTGAAAACGGTGGGACAGGCAAATTCGGAGCCGAAGTCATCAACGGTGAAC
>CAVFSQ010000273.1:0-1129 GCA_963625145.1 Bacteroidaceae bacterium
ACTGAAAGCCGACTACAAGGCCAACTCCTGGCTCAAGGTAGGAGGTAACGTAAACTACGCCCATTCCGACATAGATTATGCTGCTGATGGAAGTAGCAATTCTGGAAACAACATATTCTATACAGTAAACCGAATAGCTCCAATATATCCTCTTTACTTGCGCGATGGAAACGGTAAGATAATGACTGACGCCAATGGAAAGATGATGGACTACGGCGACGGAATGAATGCCGGGCTCACACGCAAATTCCTGTCAACCCAAAACCCGCTTAAGGATGACCAATTGCAAGCCAGTGAGCAAGATGCAAATTCTTTTTATCTGAACGGGTATGTTGACATTACCCCCGATTTTGTCAAAGGGCTTACCCTGACGCTCAACGGAACCGTAAACGACTACGAATACCGGTACACCTACACCGCTCAACCTTTTTACGGTTGGGGAGCCGCAACTTATCCTGAGGGATATGTAAGCAAGAGCCACTATCGCTACTATACTGCCAATTTCCAGCAACTGGCAAATTATGTGCGCTCGTTTGGCGACCATAACATTACTCTCCTTCTTGGACATGAGAACTATAACCAAACAGGTGAAGACGTCATTGCGTCGCGCACCAAGATGTTCTCTTATTTCAGCAACCGCGAACTGAGCGGGGCGATAAAAAGCAATACCGGGACATCCGACCAGGCGAAATACAATACCGAAGGGTGGTTCTTCAGAGCAATGTACGACTACAACAACAAATACTTCGGTCAGTTTTCTTTCCGCAGAGACGGCTCTTCCCGTTTTGCGCCTAAACACAGGTGGGGCAACTTCTATTCGGTGGGCACTGCCTGGATAATTACTAAAGAGAAATGGATGGAAAGTACAAAAGACTGGCTGAACCAACTCAAACTCAAAATGTCGGTAGGGCAGCAGGGTAACGATGCTATTGGCTCGAATCTATATATGGATACCTATACTATCAGCAATAGCGATGACAACGTGGCAACAATGCTCTATGCGAAAGGTAATCCCAAAATTACATGGGAAACCAATACAAATTTCAATATTGGAGCAGAATTTTCCATGTTCAGCAATCGCCTGCGGGGAAGTTTGGAATTTTTCCACCGCAAAACCACCGATATGCTC
>CAVFSQ010000273.1:1183-2122 GCA_963625145.1 Bacteroidaceae bacterium
GCTCAGCGTCGTTTATGTGCCCAAATCGGAGGGCTATACGCAGTATTATTCAAATGTCGGAAGCATGGTGAACCGCGGCATTGAATTCGATATTGCCTATGACATATTCCATACAAAGGATTTTACATGGAATATTAATGTCAACGCCACACACTATACAAATGAAATCACAGAGCTGTATTCCGAAAACAAAAACGCAACGCTAGATGGCCATTCCGGCTATACTTCAAGCGATTATTTCTATGGCGAAGGGCTTCCTATCTATACATGGCGCTTGCCAAAGTACGCTGGAGTTGACAGCGAAGGAAACTCTATGTGGTATACTACCGATGCCGACGGGAAAACAACTACTACCACCAATCACGAAGAAGCTTCTTACTATGCATGCGGCGATCCTACACCCGACTTGTATGGCGGCTTCGGAACGACTTTGACTTTCAAAGGCTTCGACCTCTCAATTAATTTTTCGTATTCTATAGGCGGCAAAGTTTTTGATTACGGATATCAAAGCCTTATGCACAGCCCCAATAGCAGTGAGGCCGGAACCAATTTCCATAAAGACCTGCTTAAGGCTTGGAGTGAAACAAACAAAAATTCCGACATTCCAAGACTGCAGTTTGGTGACACCGACCAAAACTTAACCTCTGACCGTTTCTTGACAAATGGAAGTTGGCTTAGTCTCAACAGTATAAACTTCGGTTACACTTTCCCCAAATCGATAATTTCCCGTTTAGGGTTAACAAAGTTGCGGGTATATGTGGCTGCCGACAATGTGGAACTGTGGACAAAGCGCAAGGGACTAGATCCTCGCACAAGTTATACAGGAGCCCCCGGTACGGAAAACTACTCGTTTACCCGCACTATATCAGGTGGCGTAACTCTTAGTATCCCATTTACGGGAATCGGCGTCCGAGCCGTCTTTATTGGGATCGGTGGGAG
>CAVFSQ010000274.1:0-2113 GCA_963625145.1 Bacteroidaceae bacterium
CCGTAGCTGCATCATCAAAGCAATTACCGGCAAAGCAAAAAGATAACGGAAAAACAGCACACTTGCTGCATCCATACCGTCGCGGAAAAGAGGAATAGCAAAAATAGGATTTGTACCATAGCTTGCAGCGCCCAATGCACCCAATATGAAGCCTTTTGTTTTGGAATTCATTTTTATACTTTCTCAAGAAACCGTACAAAGGTACTCAAAATTCCATTTGCGGAACGAGTTGCAACTACATAGGCATTGCGTAGTTTTTCCAAGGCTTAGCGTTTAAATTATATGCCTTACAATTTTAACGCTAAGCACTATCGTTTTTAGTACAATAGTTGATTTGTCAACCATACCTACTTAAATACAATTTTGTACTTTTGCAAGAAGCAAGATTTAATAGATGAATAGAAGTAAAAGCAACATGTCTGCCCATGTCCGCAAGAAAGGGCACGGAGACAACCATACTCAGCAAAATGTAGCCATAAAAGGCTCTGCGCCAAGCAATCATTGCCCACATATTAAATTTATCCTTTATGTGGCACTGTTTATTATGCTATGGATTTTCGCTTCGGCGATATATGGCAGTGTATTCTACATGTCACAGCAATATAGCTATTTTGCATGGGACGGCACTCTCATGGAATACTTGCTGTGTCAAGATTTCGGCTGGTTTCATGCGATTGGCAGGCTGCTTCTGCTTTCCTATCATTTTCCCGTTCTTGGGGGAGCAGTACTCGCTCTTATGCTTACGCTGTGTGCATGGCTAATTGAATATTGCACAGGATTAAACCACCGGCTACGGTTTATAGCAACACTGCCCTGCTTTGCTTTTTTAGTCTATTTCGTATGGTTGCACTACGACATCAACTACCAGCGCGAGACGTCCTTGCTTATGTCGCTGCCATTGGCTGCCCTCGTTGTACTTTCAGTCATTGCTGCAGCCAAACGTCTTATATTCCGTAACAAAAAGCCGCCATATACCGGCAAGACCGACCGCGTTTCGGCCATCCTGAATTTCGGTATTGTAACGGCCGTATTTGTAAGCCTAACATTGTTCTGCATCTTTGCGCGCGACGATTTGCGCCGCACTTGCGACATGCAAATGCAACTGGAAAAGAGCGACTGGGAAGGCATGATTGACAAGGCCACATCGTGCAAGCGGCCGTCACGTAGCGTAGCTGCATTCTACGCACTGGCCTTAGCCCAAACAAACCAACTTGAAACGCGGCTGTTTGACATTCCCATGAATTTCCCTCCGCGCAAAGTTCACGAAATCAATGGTATACTTGGTGACGGAGTTGCAATCTACACACTTGATGCCGACTTTTATGCCGGAATTCCCAACAGTTCCTATCACTACACTATGGAAAAGATGGTGCTTAACGGTACCAATGTTTTCTATCTGAAGCGTCTGGCACGAGCCGCACTTGTAAATGGAGAGAAAGCCCTTTGTTGGAAATATTTGCACATTATCGACCGCAATCCTTTTGAACACGAATTTGTGGCGCAATACAAAGAATTGCTCAACGCCAATGCCTCCAGTTTGAAGCAACATCCCGACTTCGTTCATGTATACAACAAACTCCCTTTGACCGACACCTTTGACCAAAGATATCGCAAGCCTCTATTCTTGGGATACAATGTGGAACTTTCTGAAGGGCGTGGACAGGAAGCATTGAACGCTTCGCTTATGGCCCTGCTTTACAGCAAAGACATAAGCGGTTTTCTGCTACGGGCACGCTACCTAAATACGCAAATGATGCCAATGTATTACCAGCAAGCGATAATGGTACGTTCGGCCAGTGTTCCCCAAATACTTAACGAGTTCCCTACCGTTAACCGTCAGCTCGGCAGTGCACAACTTACATCCTTCGTACAAGCAGCAAAGCCCTGGTTCAAAGACAAAGAACGGGGCCAAAAGATATTGTGTAAAAACTGGCAGTCATATTATCCATATTACCTTTATTTCCAAAACCTGCCCACCGCCGACCAAAAGGCCGAACAAGCCAAAGAGCAGGAGAAAGGAGGAGTAAACTGATGAAAATTAAATCATATATTCTAGCGGCAGCCATAGGCGTCTTACTGGCATCGTGTCAGAAAACAAGCATCCCCTCGGATT
>CAVFSQ010000275.1:0-2110 GCA_963625145.1 Bacteroidaceae bacterium
GTTTTGTGTTATGGACACTGACGGAAAATCAAAGATAATTTTTCTTGGGACGGGAACTTCTTCCGGCGTACCTTCGCTGGGGTGCAACTGCGAAGTATGCCGTTCTGCCGACCCTCGTGACAGGCGCATGCGCTGCTCTTCGCTTTTGGAGATTTCCGGCAAAAGAATACTGATTGATTGCGGCCCCGATTCCTACCACCAGATGCTGCACCGTACTTTCTTGGGGTTTGATGCAGTGCTGTTAACCCACGAGCACTACGATCATGTGGGAGGCCTTGACGATTTGCGCCCCTATAGTGCCCTTTCCCCGCAAAAGATTTATTGCAATGCCATAACTGCGAAGCATGTGCGCGAGCGTTTGCCCTATTGCTTTGAAACGGTAGCGAAAAAAGGCGTTCCACATCTTGAAATAAACGTGGTGAAACCTCATGAAACCTTTTTTGTAGGGGATGTGCCCGTTACTCCGTTGAGGGTATACCATGGGGCCTTGGAAATATTGGGTTACCGGATAGGGCCTTTGGTTTATATCACCGACATGAAATCGATGCCCGACGAAGAGATGGCATATCTTGACGGTGCGAAAATACTTGTTGTAAATGCTTTGCGCAAGCGCCCGCACCCTACGCATCAAAGCGTTGAGGAGGCTGTGGCTTTTGCACAGCGGACTGGCATCGCGCCGGTATATTTTATACACATGAGCCACAGCGTGGGCCTTCATGCCGTTGCAGAGTCCCGGCTGCCGGAAGGATATCATTTCGCCTACGATGGGCTTGAAGTGGAATTCTAGGAAAACAGTCCTCCCAACAAGTACGTGGCTAACGAACACACGTAGGCAAGCGCTGTGGTGTAGAATGCCGTGAACGCGGCCCACCGCCATTGCCCTGTTTCGTTTTTGATGGCAGCGATGGTGGCAAGGCAAGGGAAATACAGCAGGATAAATACAAGGTACGCGGCTGCCGAACGCGGTGTCATGCTTTTGATTACAGATTCCTGCAATCGCATTGTTTCTTTGTCGGTGTCGTCTACGGCTTCGTCATCTGCAGTTTCATCGGCTTGGCTGTAAAGCACTCCCATTGTGCTTACCACCAACTCCTTTGCTCCAGTTCCTGCAAGTATTCCGGCATTCATTCTCCAGTCAAAACCCAGCGGCTTCATTATGGGCTCCATGGCACGTCCAATGCGTTCCATATACGAATTGTTGTTTGTGTTGCCTTTGGCGTTGGAGGTGCGTGGAAAGTATCCGAGAGTCCAGATGAATATGCTTGCCACAAGAATTATGCCTCCCATTTTGCGTAGGTATTGGCGGCCTTTTTCCCAGGTGTGGCGCACTATGGCACGCGCTGTCGGCATGCGGTAGGGCGGAAGCTCCATTACGAATGGCAGGTTTCCCTTTTTCATGAGCATCCGGCTGAAGATTCGGGCCATTATTACGGCCATGACTATTCCGAGAGTGTATAGCCCAAGCATTGTCAGCGAAGCATAATGCGGGAAGAATGCCCCTATAAGTACTATGTATAGCGGCAGCCGTGCGCTGCACGACATAAGGGGAGTGACAAGCATGGTGACAAGCCGGCTTTTGGGGCTTTCGATTGTGCGCGATGCCATGATTGCAGGTACGTTGCATCCAAATCCCATAATCATTGGAATAAACGATTTGCCGTGAAGCCCCATCTTGTGCATGAGCTTGTCCATCATGAAAGCGGCGCGCGCCATATATCCGCTGTCTTCAAGCAGAGAGATGAACAGGTATAGTATCAGAATGTTGGGAAGAAAAACAATTACGGCGCCGACGCCTCCTATAATACCGTCGGATATCAGGTCTTTCAGCATTCCCGGAGCCATGTTGGAGCCCACGAATTCCGCTACTTTGGAAACGAAAATGTCAATCCAGTCCATAGGATATTGCCCGATGGTGAATGTAGCTTCGAACATTATAATGAGAACGGCGAAGAATATGGGGTATCCGAGTATCTTGTGGGTCACGGCGGCGTCTATGCGTTCTGTAAGCTTGTTGTACGACGTGCAGGCCTTTGAGCTGTGGTATGTCTCCTTGAGCGCACCGGCTATGAAACCGTATTTGGCATCTACTATTGCCGATTCGGCAGGCTCG
>CAVFSQ010000276.1:0-2096 GCA_963625145.1 Bacteroidaceae bacterium
GACAAGCAATACAGCCCTACAGTCTACAAACGGCTATGAGGTCCTCGAAGAGGGCGAAATATAGTGCAAGCCGAGCGCAATGAAAGCTTGCTTTCGATTGCCGAGGCGAAGCCTATATTATGACAATAAGTGCCAGCGAGTGCAGACTGAAACTTGTTTCAAGTATGCCGAGCGCAGCCTATATTATGACACACAGGCGAGGATGCTACATGAGGGAATTTCGCATTATTAATTTTCTCCGCATTAAAAAGAAAGATGAAAAACGCCGTTGGTTACGGCACGTGTGTGGCGTCGTTTGTGTTGGGGCACGTGCTCTGCTACAGCGATTTCTTCGCCCACGCCGAGATTGGCAACGACGTGTTGTTCTATCTGGGCCAGTGCCTCATCTATTCAGCTTCTTTTCTGGGCTTCCGGCTGTTCTTCAGCCGCTCCGACCGTTTGCCGAAGGACCGCAAGTGATTGCGGTCCTTTTGCGTAGGGATTAAAACATTAAAAAGCCCCCCCCGCGGTTTACCATTCCACCTTTTCATTCAAGATGATTCCGTCAGTGGCGTCTTCTGCCGTAAATGTGGCACCACGATATTGCACGCAGAGCATTACCAATGGTTCTGCGCCATTGTTACGAATGGAACGCTTGCCGTTTGGGGCAACTCTTACCACGCTTCCTTCTGCAATGGGGAATACTTTGCCGTCAACATGAAACTCGCCCTTGCCACTAAGGAAGAAATACAACTCTTCGTGGGTCTTGTGAATATGGAGAAAACCTGTCTCAGAGCCAGGAGCGAACGACTGGAAGGAAAAATCACCGCCAGTTGCTCCAACCAATGTGCCGCCGAACACCTTGCCTGGTATCTTGACCTCTGGGGCAAGTTCCAACACGTACTCGTTCAAGTTGCCCAACTTGCCGAAATCTACGGCTGTCACATTCTCAGTCTTGATGATTGTTTTTGTCTCTTTCATTGTCTTTGTATCTTTTATTCTTCTTTGGTTATTGAAAATTGTCATGTTTTGACGGCGCAAAGGTAGGGTGATTTTTCATTCCTCGCCAGAAGGCACTTCTGCGTGTGTTGCTTACTTTCAAGTAACTGTTGCTGATTATCAAGAGCTATGTTTTTAACGATTTATCAAAGTTTAACTTAGAGACTTGCGTTGTTTTGGGAAGTTTGGTTACTTTTGCACACTATTAGTGACAATAAGCAAATTACAAACTTAGAATCCGAGTAAAACAGAATTATGAACAGTCAGCTAAAAGACACTATATACCAAGATTGCCCCATCCGCAATGTGTTGTCACACATTTGCGGCAAGTGGTCGTTACTTGTCATCTACGTGATGCGCCAAAACGGCAGCATTCGTTTCAATGCCCTCAAGCGAGCCATTCCCGACATTTCACAAAAGGTGCTGACCTCCACCCTCCGCTCGCTGGAGACGGATGGTTTTATCACTCGACAAATCTATGCAGAAGTCCCTCCTAGAGTGGAGTATTCTCTAACAGACCGTGCCCATTCGTTCATTCCATTGGTGGAAAATATGATAGCTTGGGCACAAGATAATATGGCAGGGATATTGAAAGACAGAAATAAGGAACAACATCAGACAGGTAACTGACAATTGGCCCGCTCCGAGGAGACTTCATAGCCGCGCATGTTGACTTCATGGCCGCTGGTGTCTGCCGAGTTTTGCGCGGCTATGCTGTCTCCGGAAGATATTTTTCGATACTATATTTTCAGTTGCTGTATATACCGTATATATTGTATGCTTCGTGAACTTGCCTTTGCCGTTCGCGGTGGAGTGGGGTGTTAATTTTGTTAATAAATCAAAATAGTTTTTCCGCGGTTTTGCATGGTTGCGTGACGGGGCTTCGGCTCCCCGTTATGGGATAAATGTAGGGTGGATGTGGCAATCGGGTAATCAAATGGTTGTGTAGTGCAGCGGTGACTGCCGGGGCGGTGCTTTTCAAAAAGTCTACAGCCGCCTTCCTCAAAAAAAAAAAACGCTAATTTTGCACTCTGAAAAAGTATTCAAAGCATGTTTGAAGCAGATTTTGTATTTGAAGTAAGTTGGGAAGTGTGCAACAAGGTGGGCGGAATCCATAC
>CAVFSQ010000277.1:0-2061 GCA_963625145.1 Bacteroidaceae bacterium
GTGATGGCCAGTCCCATTATTGCCCCGGAGCCTACGCCTTGCCCTATGAATATGCCGTCTACGATATTATAGAGCGACGAGGCTACCATTGCCACAATGGCCGGTATTGCATATTGCAAGAGCAGACTGAATACGGGCTTCTCGCTGAGTTCGGTCAATATCTTTTTGTCTGTTGTCATATTTTAGTCCTTTCGAGCTGCAAAATTACTGAAAGTTGTGTGTATTACAAAATATTGAACGTGACTACAAGTCTATGTTGGCTGGTAAAGAAAACGGCCTTGTCTTTTACAGACAAAGCCGTTTATAAGTTCTCTTGAATGAAATCAGTTTAGGAATCCCAGCAGTACGCCTGCCGCTACGGCCGACCCAATTACACCTGCTACGTTCGGCCCCATGGCATGCATCAGCAGATAGTTGCCACTGTCGTAGCTAAGTCCAATTTGGTTTGAAATTCGCGCGCTCATAGGCACAGCCGAAACACCGGCGTTGCCTATCAGTGGGTTTATCTTGTTGCCTTTCGAAAGGAACAGGTTCATGATTTTTACGAATATGATTCCAGAGGCACTTGCAATGATAAACGAGAACGCTCCCAGCATGAAGATGAAGATTGTGTCGCGTGTGAGGAACACGCTGGCTTGAGTAGAGCATCCCACTGTAAGTCCCAGCAACATTACCACAATGTCGTTGAGGGCACTGCCTGCAGTTTTAGCAAGGCGTGTGGTCTTGGTACTTTCCTTGAGCAGGTTGCCGAAGAACAGCATTCCCAACAACGGCAGTCCCGAAGGAACAATGAAGGTGGTGAGCAGGAGTCCTACAATCGGGAATACTATCCTTTCGGTTTGCGACACTTGCCTTGCGGGCTTCATGCGTATCACCCGTTCTTCCTTCGTGGTAAGAAGCCGCATTAATGGCGGTTGGATAACCGGCACGAGCGCCATGTACGAATATGCGCACACGGCAATGGCTCCCATCAGGTTGGGCGAAAGTTTCGACGAGAGGAAAATTGCCGTAGGTCCATCTGCACCGCCGATTATTGCAATGCCTGCAGCCTGGTTGGGCTCGAATCCCAGCAACAACGCAATCATGTAGGCACCGAAAATGCCGAATTGCGCTGCACCGCCAATAAGCATCAACTTAGGGTTGGCAATCAAGGCCGTGAAGTCGGTCATAGCCCCTATGCCCAGGAATATTAGCGGAGGATACCAACCGTCTTTTACTCCCGAATAGAAAAAGTTGAGCACGGAATTGTCTTCGTAAAGGCCTATTTCAAGACCTGCCGCTTTGAAAGGTATGTTGCCCAATATGATTCCCAGCCCGATAGGAATGAGAAGCAATGGCTCGAAATCCTTTTTGATGGCAAGCCAAATGAACACTATACCCACCAGAATCATTAGCAGATTTTGGTAAGATGCGCAGGCTACACCTGTATAGGTGAGGAAGTCGGACAACTTCGTTGATAAAAAGAGCCAGAATTCGTTCATTCTGTAGGAAGTGTTATCCTATTGTTACAAGGGTGGCACCTTCCATTACGGTGTCGCCTTTGTTTACTACTATTGAGGTTACTGTTCCGTCGTTCTCGGCATTGATGTTGTTCTGCATCTTCATGGCTTCGAGCACTACTACGGTCTGGCCTTTCTTAACGGTATCGCCTACGGCTACTTTCAACTCGGTGACAACTCCGGGAAGGGGAGCCTTTACGGGAGTTCCCTTGCCTGGTGCCGAAGAAACTGCAGGTGCGGCTTTCTTTTCTGCCGGGGCGGGAGCAGAGGCCTTGGCGGGTGCAGTTGCAACGGTTTCTGCTGCTGCGGCAACTCCGCTTATCGAAGCCAGTCCTTCGCCAGCTTCGCCTTCTACCTCAACTTCATAACTTATACCGTTTACAGTTACTTTGGCGTTGGTGCCTTTGATCTCGTTGATTGCTACGTCGTACGATTTGCCGTTGACGCGGTATTTGTATTGTTTCATATCTTTTGTTGTTTGTTTCGGTTGTCAGTTTTTCTCAATTGTTCTGAAATGGAATTCGGGCGAGTTCCAGCGTGAAGGCTTTTGACTGATGGTTAT
>CAVFSQ010000278.1:0-724 GCA_963625145.1 Bacteroidaceae bacterium
CCCCAATTACACGTGCGTTGCAATGAAAAAGGATGCGAAAGCGATGGCACGTCTACCGAAAGCAATCTATTGGCGCAATCTATACCCAGAAAGAAACTGCGCTGTTCTTCTGTCGACGGAGTCTTGTGGAATGTGTCGATGAAATATTGCCGCAGCGCAGCGTAGCCGGACGAATATACGTTTATGAATTGGGGCGTACATATCGTCACATTATGGCGGAAGAAGGTGCTGCGCACGGAATTTCCGAAATCTTTCCACGAAGGATGCCCCACCACAGTATAAACCGGCTGCGTGCCCCCGCCACGGCCTTTGTCGAGAAGTGCCGACAGCTTCATATAGTCAGCCTGTAAAGGCGAAGTCAATATCACAATATTGCGGTTATGGGCTTTCAGTGCCCCGGCAATGTCTTCGGCTTTGGCTGAAAGACTGAATTTCTCAACATTCCGCCCCAGGCTTTGCAACTCTTTCAGCAATTGCCCGGTTGCGCCGTCGCACTCAGGGGTTTCAAAGCACAGTATGCCTGCATCGGTGCCCACCGTGTTGAGAAAGTATCTTGCATACAATCCGTTGAAATAATCATCGGGCATCTGGGCAAGCGTGACATAGGGAGTGTTGTATACTGCGTCGAATGTCTTTGCGTAGGGAAGAAACATTCTGACTTTATGTTGCGAGCACCATTCGGCTATCGCATTGCATACAGTTTCCGTACCGCACGAAACCACTA
>CAVFSQ010000278.1:734-2060 GCA_963625145.1 Bacteroidaceae bacterium
CTATATCGGCATTCTGCAGATTCTTGTTGTTGGCGAGAATCTTTTTTATTTCGGCCACCGGCTGCCCTGCGTTATAGCTTTCAACGACAAACGATTTGCCGGTTTTGCGCAGTTCATTCAGCACATACAGAAAACCGCGGTAAAATTGCAGGGAACGCCCGGCATCGGTAAAGAACGGCATGAAAAAGGCGATGCGGCTGCTCTTGTTTTGCGACGTAGAGACTGAAGCAGATGCCAGAGCTCCGGCCTGCGGCAGAGAATTAGCTGGGTGTGAAGAGGAATCATTGGCAAAGGGAATGCAGACATATGTAGCTTTACGCAGCTTCTTTTCGGGCGATGCCGCAATGTCCGGATTAGCCTTGCACAAAGCTTCCAGCGTCACTCCATATTGCTTTGCTATTGAATAAAGAGTCTCGCCCTTCTTAGTTATATGCATTTCCCGGCAATCGGTTCCGGCAATTCCTGTCGGGTGTTTTGCCACGGTATCCACTACCAGGGCGGCAAAGCGGTTACACGGTATTTTAATTGTTGTGCCTGCGTTGAAATTCGTTTCGCTAAGCCCCGGATTGGCGTCAACAATTGTTTTTTCGTCAACACCGTATTTCTTCGCCAGCGAATAAAGGGTTTCCTTTGGCTGCAAAGTGTGGTAAACGAAAGAATTTCCCGTAAACGGAATTTTCAGCACACTCCCCACGCGTATGGTGTCGCCAATACCCTTATTGGCATTCATTATATCGCTTGGCGACACTCCATACATCCTCGATATGGCATAAACAGTCTCGCCCCGTTTTACGGTATGGGTAAATTCGTTTGTCTGGGCATGACACACGGCAAACAATAGATTCAGAATGACGGCAATTGCCTGAAACCTGTTCTTTATATTGGGCATTAAGATAACCATATTAAGTTTTGAAACACAAAAGTACGAAAAATGCGGCAGTTTGAAAGAATAATCGTAACTTCGCGGAAACCACTCATGCCCGCAGTGTGGGCACCGGCAAAAAGTAACTATGAATATAAAAAAATACGCTGTATTGCTTATAGCAACTACATTTTCGGTTTTAGTGCACGCCGATGACGCCGTTCCAGGCGCATCGCCTTCCATGACATTGACGGTAAACGACAGTATGCAGGTAACCGACAGCTACGAAGGCTCTGCACCGGTAAAGGCCTCGTTCAAGGCAAATCCAAACAATCTGGACGGATACACCCCCATTTACGAATGGCGCTTTTACGAGAGCACCGATACCGAAACGCCTTTCCTTACAAGGTATGAAGAAAACACCGATTACACTTTCAACGAAAGCGGCTCGTTCATCATACAAC
>CAVFSQ010000279.1:0-2060 GCA_963625145.1 Bacteroidaceae bacterium
ACACAACCGTTCTTGTCGCACACAACCGCCACACGCGCAATTTGCGCGTAAGGGCTTTCCGCCAAGACGGCTCACGCTATCCACTGCATTTCAAGGTTACTGACAACAACCATCTCCTCATCACCTCGCTCGACACCGTAAAGGTAAAGATTACTGTTTCACCGCGCTCCGATATAGAAAAGCAATTTTGGTATCGCGCACTGCAGACCATTTCGCGGCTTGCCATGTCGGTGCGCAACATCAACGTGTCGTACAAGAACACTTACAGTATGTCGCTTCCTGGCTTCCTGCCCGATGTGGGAGACATGTTCGGACAGCGGTCCAACGGAGGCTTGCAACCTGGGCTCGACTTCGCATTCGGCATGACCGACGAAAGCTACATCACAAAAGCCATGAACCGCGGATGGCTGCTTGCCAACGATAGTGTTACCACCCCGGCAAGCACAAGCCTCAACGAATCGCTTCAGATTAGCGCAACCATAGAGCCCTTCCGCGATTTCAAGATTGACTTGAACGCCTCGCGCACCACCAACCGCTCACGCAGCATCCAATATATGTATGACGGCATGCCTACAACCGAAACCGGTTCATACAATATCACTACCATATCTATATCCTCGGCTTTCGCTTCACTGGGAACAGCAGACAACAACTATTCAAACAAGACATTCAACAAATTTGTCAACTCGCTGCCAGCTTACCGCGACCGTGTGGAAGCCCAGTACAAAGACGCTCCCTATCCGGTGAACAGCACATTGGCCGGAAAAACTTTCGACCCTGTCAACGGCACAATATCACAATATTCGTCAGATGTAATGATACCGGCATTCCTTTCGGCATATTGCGGCGGAGGCAAGTCGCTCAACATTTTCCCGGCGATAACCCGCATGCTACCCAATTGGCGAATCACCTATTCCGGGCTCAGCAAATTGCGGTTCATAAAGCCTATATTCAAAGCCTTCAACATAAGCCATTCCTATCAGTCGGTTTATTCCGTGGGCTCCTACAACACCTTCTCGTCGTTCATGAAACTTGCCGGCGACCGTGGATTCGTAAATGATGTTTCAACTGGCAATCCCGTTCCGTCCTCAATGTACGACATCTCTACAGTATCCATCAATGAGAGTTTCTCGCCGTTCCTCGGCTTCGACATGACTTTCAACAACAACCTCACAGCCAAAGTGCAATACAACCGCACCCGTATGTTGTCGTTGTCATTGGCTTCGCAACAGATATCCGAAGCCCGCTCAAACGATTACGTTATAGGCCTGGGATACAAAGTTGAAGACTTGAAGATTTTCTCTCCTACCCGCCGGCCTAAACGCCGCAACAGCAAAGGACGCTCGCCAAACTCACGCAAGAAAAACAGCAAAGACGAACAAAACGAAGATAACGAAAATACTTCAACACGCACTACTAAAGCAGCCGGCACCATAAGCAACGATCTGAATCTGCGCGTAGATTTCTCGCTACGCAACCAAAGCAGCATACAGCGCAATATACAAACTTTGCTGTCGCAGGCAACCTCGGGCAACAAAGCGCTGAAAATATCGCTTTCGGCCGACTACACGCTGTCGAAGCTCATAACACTTTCGGCATACTACGACCGCCAGACAAATACTCCGCTGCTTTCGTCGTCGTCGTATCCAACCACAACCCAGGACTTCGGAGTGAGCATTAAAGTGTCGCTCACACGATAATCTAGTAAGTTGGCAATATTTCCCCAAAAGTAAATCCCGCAGCGCAATGCCGCGGGATTTACCTTTTATAACCTGAATAACCTAATTAGTTGTTCTCGGGACGAAGTTTGCGAACGGTTTCGCCAGTAAGCCACATTTCGCTGTTGTGGATAGCTGCAAGTTCTGCGTTGAGCTTTTCGCGATAATCGGGCTTAGAGTTGCTGTCGATGGAGTTCTGAGCTTCCTGACCGGTTGCAACGCTTTCATAGAGTTTTTCCATTACAGGCTTGATAGCATCGTGGAACGGACCCATCCAGTCGAGAGCGCCGCGCTGAGCAGTAGTAGAGCAGTTTGCATACATCCAGTCCATACCGTTCTTGC
>CAVFSQ010000280.1:0-2045 GCA_963625145.1 Bacteroidaceae bacterium
CTCCACTCCAGCGACATGGTCTTCGCCGTCGGCAGCAGATATTCCTGAAGTCCCGTAGTCTTGATACTCATGTCGAGCACAAAGCTATGGTGCAACTTGTAGCTTATCTCCAGTCGCCCGCCGTTTGCAGCCTGTGCCACCATCGTAACGGTAGAGTCGGTTTCGTTTTCGGGGGTAAAAGTGAGTTCCGAAGTCCTGATGTCAGCCTTTTTTCCGGTCATTAGGAAAGACATATCGGCATATTCGCTGTTGTAAAGCACAAGGGGCTTTTTGTCTTGCCCCTTGTAATTTTTCAGCACCACATTTGCCGGCACACCGCCTTTGGTATTAATAGCCACCGAAAGGTCGCCGTTCTGAAGGCATACCAGCCGTTGCTGCCCGGGCAAGAACATACTGTCGGTTTCTGCGGTCTTGTCGGCAACTTGCACTATCTTGGCGGCATCGGTTTGTTTCTTTTCGTTTGCGGATGCTTGCTTAGCTGCGGCCTCGGCTTGTTGCAATTGCTCCTGTGAGGGGCGGTTGAAATAGCTGAAGCCAAATATTACAGCGATAATCAGCAGAAAGCCTATAATGGTATTCTTGTCCATAATTGTTTACGAGTTAATACTGATTACTTGTTTTCGGGAGTATTTTCTGTTATAGTCTTGATGAAATCCAAGAAGAGCGGATGTGGATGCAATACCGTGCTGCTGTATTCGGGATGGAACTGCGTGCCCACATACCATTTCAATTCGGGAATCTCCACTATTTCCACAAGATTTGTCTCGGGATTGATGCCGGAGCACTTCATGCCGGCTTTCTCGAATTCTTCGCGGTAATCGTTGTTGAGCTCATAGCGGTGGCGGTGGCGCTCTTCAATCGTTTCGTTGTTGTAGATGGAACGCACTTTAGTGCCTTCGAGCAGTTTGCATTCGTATGCGCCAAGACGCATGGTGCCTCCGAAGTTGGTTATATTCTTCTGCTCCTCCATAAGGTCGATTACGTTATGCTGGGTATTGCTGTTCATTTCCACGCTGTCGGCATCGCGGTATCCGAGCACGTTGCGCGCAAATTCAATAACCATCATCTGCATGCCGAGGCATATTCCGAAAGTCGGGATGTCGTGTTCGCGGCAATATTGTGCGGCAAGTATCTTGCCTTCGATACCCCGCTGCCCGAATCCCGGGCACACCACGATTCCCTGCATGCCTGCAAGTTTCTCGGCAACGTTGTCGGGAGTGATGAACTCGCTGTTGATGAAATGCGAAACCACTTTGCGGTTGTTGTAAGTGCCTGCCTGCGAAAGCGACTCAAGTATGCTCTTGTATGCGTCCTGCAAGTCGTATTTTCCGACGAGCCCCACATTCACAACTTCGGTTGCTTTGTGACGACGGTCGAGGAACGCTCTCCACGGGCCCAGTTCGGGAGTTTCGCCCGGCTCGATACCCATTTTGCGGAGTATTGTGGCGTCGAGCCCTTGCTCCTGCATGCGCAGGGGAACCTCGTAAATTGTAGGCTGGTCGGTGCTCTGCACCACTGCTTCGGGGTCGACGTTGCAGAAATTGGCAACCTTGCGGCGTATGTTGGCATTCAGTTCATGCTCGGTGCGAAGCACGAGCACGTCGGGCTGTATGCCAACGCTCTGTAGCTCTTTCACGGAGTGCTGCGTGGGCTTTGTCTTGAGCTCTTTGGCTGCAGCGAGATAAGGCACATAAGTCAAGTGGATGCAAAGTGCGTTGCGACCGAGCTCCCACTTAAGCTGACGGATGGCTTCAAGGAACGGAAGTCCTTCGATGTCGCCCACCGTACCGCCGATTTCGGTTATCACGAAATCGAAGTGGTATTTGTTTCCGAGGAACAGTATGTCGCGCTTAATTTCGTCGGTTATATGCGGCACCACCTGTATGGTCTTGCCGAGATAGTCGCCGCGGCGTTCTTTCTCGATTACGTTGCTGTAGATGCGCCCCGTGGTGAAGTTGTTGTGCTTGGTGGTTTTTATGCCGGTGAAACGCTCGTAGTGACCGAGGTCGAGGTCGGTTTCCTGACCGTCGGCAGTTACGTAGCAC
>CAVFSQ010000281.1:0-2029 GCA_963625145.1 Bacteroidaceae bacterium
CACTTTGCCGATAATGAATCTTTCATCGGCATTCGGTGCCATGGTGGGCGTAGGCGGAAGCACGCTGCTTTCTGTAAAGCTTGGCGAGAAAGACTACAATTTCGCCGCGCGAATACTTGGCAACGTCATAACGCTTAACATAATTGTGGGTATTGGCCTTGGCGGCATTATGCTGCTGTTTCTAAACCCCATACTCCGCTTTTTCGGCGCAAGCGACTTTACCCTGCCCTACGCGCGGCAATTCATGATAATAGTCTTGATCGGCAACGTGTTCACCCACTTGTTTCTCGGGCTGAATGCCATGCTCCGTTCCTCGGGCAAACCGAAGAAAGCAATGAAAGCCACTATTTTGACAGTGCTGATAAACTTCATACTTGCCCCGCTGTTTATTTTCGTCTTGAAACTTGGCATACGCGGTGCCGCGCTAGCAACCGTGCTTTCGCAAGTAATAGTATTGATATGGCAATTCAAACTCTTTGCCAACCCCAACGAACTGATACACCTGCGCCGCGGCACATACAGACTGGAAAGCCGCATAGTGAAAGGCAGCCTTTCAATTGGCATGTCACCCTTCTTGATAAACCTCTGCGCTTGCCTTGTGGTGATAATGATAAACCGCCAGCTGGTAATCTACGGAGGAGACGTGGCTGTTGGTGCATACGGCATCGCCAACCGACTGTCGTTCTTCTTCGTCATGATAGTCATAGGCATAAACCAGGGCATGCAGCCCATTGCCGGCTTCAATTTCGGCGCGCGCCACTTCACGCGGCTAAACCGCGTACTGAAATACGCAATCCTTTTGGCGACCGGTGTGTGCGCAGTAGGTTTCGGTGTCTCGGAGTTTGTGTCCGTGCCAATAGCGCGCGCCTTCACCGACGACCCGAAACTTATGGCAGAATCAGCGCATGCGCTTAGGGTAATGAATCTTGTGATGGCCCTAATAGGATTTCAAGTTGTAGCCACGGGATTCTTCCAAAGCATAGGCAAAGCTGGCATAAGCATTTTCCTTTCACTCACCCGCCAGTTGATTTTCCTTCTTCCTGCGCTTATTGTTCTCCCCCACTTCTTCGGTGTTGAGGGAGTATGGTATTCCATTCCGCTCGCCGACGCCACATCCACAATAGTAACCGCTGCGGTGCTGTTCTACAACATGAGTAAATTCAGAAAAAAGGGAAAAGCAGAAAACAACAATACACTAACTGAAAAACAACCCCAACAGATATGAACGAAGAAACATTCGTGATAAACATAGGCCGGCAGCTGGGAAGCGGCGGCAAGGAAATAGGACTTCGCCTTGCCGATATGTTCGGCATAAAATGCTACGACAACGAGTTGATAAAGTGCGCTGCAAAGGAAAGCGGAATCGACGCAGGAAATTTCGAGACTTCCGATGAAAAGAAGCAAGGCACCCGCTCTTTCTTCTCAAACTTCATACCCTTTGTCGGTAGCGGCGACATCTACGGAAATCCCATAAGCGAAGAAACGCTGTTCCGCATACAGAGCGAAACCATAAGGCAGATTTCAGACGAGCATTCGTGCATTTTCATCGGCCGTTGTGCCGATTATGTGCTACGCGACAAAAAGCGCTGCGCCAACATTTTCATCTCGGCCAATCTCGAAGACCGCATCAAGCGCCTTTGCTCCCGCCGCATAATCAATGCCCAGGCCGCTGAAAAGCTTGTGCGCCAGGGCGACCAGCAACGCTCGCAATACTACAATTTCTATTCCGACGGCACTTGGGGCTCTGCCGACACCTATCATCTCTGCATCAACTCTAGTATTTTCGGTATTGAGGGCACCACAGAATTTGTTGCCGACTTCATAGAAAAGAAACTACACATCAAACGCCCCGCAAAATAAACTCCACAAGTGAAGCGCATCGGTCTGCTTTCCGACACCCACGGCTATTGGGACGAGAAATTCCCCGAATACTTCGCGCAATGCGATGAGATTTGGCATGCCGGCGACTTCGGGTCGACAGAAATAGCCGAGCGTCTTGCCGAGATAAAGCCGCTGCGCGGTGTATGGG
>CAVFSQ010000282.1:0-2020 GCA_963625145.1 Bacteroidaceae bacterium
GGAGCGTCTTCCTGCCAGGGCATTCGAATGCGCCATTGACAACGATTCGGCTTTAAGCACATGGCAACGCTGCGTATTGGTGTTCGTCAGTATCGGCGGTTTGTGGTTTATACCTACATTCCATAATATCACATCTCTCCCGCCTTATGTCGGGGCTCTTTGCGTGCTGTCTCTGCTATGGGTGCTGAACGAAATATTCAATCTGCGCATAATGCACAGCGGAAAGATGGTGATGCGCCACTCTCCGGTAGCGATGCAATACGAAAACATTCAGATTCTGCTGTTTTATATCGGGCTAACCCTGATGGGAGGAGTATGTGTTGAAACTGGCATCGTGGAAACCTTTACGCGCTGGATGTGCGAAAACATAGGGAATTCTTATGTCTTAAGTGCAATCGGCGGCGTGGTATCCATGCTGCTCGACAATGTGGCAGTGGTAATCGCCAATACCCAAATGGCGGCAAGTCTTGAAAACGGGCCTTATGTATACGAGTCGTTTGCATGCAACGGAGCATACTGGCCGCTGCTTAACTATGCCTGCATGGCTGGCAGTCTGCTTCTCTCGGTGGGCTCGCTAAGCGGTGTAATGCTCATGCGCATGGAAAACGTTTCGTTTCTTTGGTATTTACGCCGCATCACTCCCCGTGTAGCTTTGGGAGCTGCGGTAGGGGCTGTCGCTTTAATTTTGATAACGGAGTTATTATAACATAATAAACTATGACTAAGATTAAGACTATAGGCGTTTTGACATCTGGAGGTGACTCGCCTGGAATGAATGCTGCAATTCGTGCCGTTACGCGAAGCGCGATATTCAATGGGTTTAACGTCAAAGGAATATACCGTGGCTATGAAGGGTTGTTGCATGATGAAGTGAAAAGGTTTACAACCGAAGACGTCAGCAATATTATTCAAACAGGCGGAACTATATTGCGCACTGCACGCTCCAAAGAGTTCCCGACTGCAGCCGGGCATAAAAAAGCATTCGAAACTTTGCAAAAGGAGCATATCGATGCTTTGATAGTAATAGGCGGAAACGGTTCGCTGAGCGGAGCTGCGCAGTTTGCCGAATCTTACGATGTTCCTTGCATTGGGTTGCCCGGAACTATCGACAACGACCTTTATGGCACGGATGCAACCATCGGCTACGACACTACGCTGAATACTATTACCCAGTGTGTCGACAAAATACGCGATACCGCAAATTCGCACGAACGCATATTTTTTGTGGAAGTGATGGGGCGCGATGCCGGCTTTTTGGCTCAAAACAGTGCAATTGCGTCAGGCGCGGAAGCAGCCATAATACCCGAAGACTCCACAGATACCGACCAGTTGCTCACTTTCATGCAGCGCGGTATACGCAAGAGTAAACGCAGTTGTATAGTGATAGTGAGCGAAAACCCCAATGGTCATGGTGCAATGTATTATGCCGACCGTGTGCGGAAAGAATACAGCGGCTTCGATGTGCGGGTGTCGATTCTTGGGCATTTGCAGCGTGGCGGTTCACCTTCTGCCCGCGACCGGATTCTTGCCTCGCGTGTTGGGGTAGGGGCTATAGATGCACTTATGGAAGGGCAGCGCAATGTCATGGTGGGAGTTAAAAACGACGAAGTGGTGTATGTCCCGCTGAAGAGCGCAGCCGGCAAGCGCAAGCCCATAAACAAATCGCTTATAAAAGTGCTTGACGAACTGTCCATTTAGTTGTCACTTGAAAAAATCTTTTGATGAGATGTTGCTTGCGTACAATATCTTGTCAAAAGATTCTTTTTTTGTATGTAAACGGTGTGCGCATAGCGGAAAAATTATGTGCTTTGTAATTAAAAAAGTAAGGCATCTTTTTTCAACGTTAAGGCATATAATCGGCTGGCAATGCGCTTCGCATGCAACCTGTGCACATCTGAAAACTTGAATCGGTATTTCGCGCATAGCTTAAAATTTGTGTTTGGGGCAGAAAAATTGTCATTATTGTTTGCGGTTCAGTAAATTCTTTGTAATTTTGCGCCACGAAAGATACCGCTTGACT